>NZ_DAMAGB010000001.1:238545-350881 GCF_031995485.1 Janthinobacterium sp. | reverse complement strand
TTGCCGGCGTGCTGCAGGCCTCGGGCGTGGTGGCGGGCAGGATGGATGCGCCATCTGCACAGCTGAGCCTGGACGGCAGCAACCTGACTTTCTTCGGCGACCAGCGCCTGCAAGCGATCAAGGGCAGCGCCAGCGTCGGCTCCGGCCAGGGCGCACAGGACCCGGTGGTCAGCACACTGGAGATTACCGGCTACAGCACGCCGACCTTCAAGCTGGCCACTGCCCGTCTGGCCAGCACTGGCACGCGCGGCAACCATGCGATCAATCTTGCGGCGCGCAATGACGATTTCGACGCCACGATTGCCGCCAGGGGCAGCCAGAGCGGCGCCAGCTGGACCGGCAGCATCGACAGCCTGCAGAACAAGGGCCGCTATGCGCTGGTGCTGCAAGCTCCCGTAGCCATCAAGGTGGCGGGCCCGGCCGGCAGCGGCGTGGCCGGCCTGGGCAAGCCCGAACAGGTCAGCGTGGGCAATACCGTGATCAAGCTGCCAGCCGGCAGCATCACCATGCAAAGCCTGGCCAAGAACGGTCCGCGCTGGACCAGCACCGGCCAGGCCACCGGCGTGGCGCTGAACTACCTGGCGCAGTTCGCGCCGGCGCTGAAGGAAAACATGCGCGGCGACCTGACCCTGGGCGCGCAATGGTCGCTCGACATGCAGGCGGCCACCGCCAGCCAGAAGGAACCAGCGCTGGCCGGCATGCTGCACGTGTTCCGCGAAAAAGGCGACGTGACGGTCGGCGTCGACCAGCCATTGACGCTGGGCCTGCGCACCCTGGACGCACGCGTCGACGTGGCCAACCAGCAACTGCGCCTGGCCTTAAAACTGGACGGCACGCGCGCCGGCCAGACCGACATCAACGGCACCGTGCAGATGCTTGCCGGACGCATCAGCAACAACAGTGCGCTCAGCCTGACGGGCACCACCAATATCGCTTCGCTGGCGTGGGTGGGGCCGCTGGCGGGACAACCGGGACTGGAACTGGGCGGCGCCCTGAAAGTGGCGCTGACGGGCAGCGGCACCATCGGCGCGCCCTTGCTGAACGGCGACATTGCCGGCACCGGCCTGGTGGTCAACTGGGCCGAGCAAGGCCTGAAACTGCGCAACGGCGTGCTGCAGGCCAAGCTGGCCGGCGATCAATTGCAGCTGCAGCGCCTGAGTTTTGACGGCGGCAACGGCAAGGCGCAGCTTGACGGCTGGGTACGCTTTGCGAATGGCGAAGCGACGATGGAACTGAAACTGCTGGCCGACCGCCTGACGGCGCTGTCGCGTCCGGACCGCACCTTGATTTTGTCGGGCAACGCCACCGTGCTGCGCAACGAGAAACTGTTCAGCCTGGAAGGCAAGTTCAAGGCCAACCGCGCACTGATCGAACTGGCGCCGGAAGGCACGCCGACGCAAAGCGATGACGTGGTGGTGCTGGGCAGGAACAGCCGCGCCACCAAGGCCGCGCCCGAGCTGCCGCTCAATATCGACGTCGAGTTTGACCTGGGCAACGCCTTCCACCTGCGCGGCATGGGCCTCGATGCCGATCTGGCCGGCAATATCCGCGCCCGCGTGCAGAACCGCGCCGCACCGCGCGTCACCGGCAGCATCCGCGTCGCCAACGGCCTGTATGCGGCGTACGGCCAGAAGCTGTCGATCGAACGCGGCGTGATCAACTTCACGGGCGCCTACGACAATCCATCGCTGAACGTGCTGGCCGTACGCAAGCGTCCGGAAGGCGAAGCGCTGTCGGAAACCAATGTGGAAGCAGGCGTGGAAGTGCGCGGCACGGCGCAGGCGCCCACCGCCAAGCTGGTGTCGACGCCGAACGTGTCCGACAGCGACAAGCTGGCCTGGCTGATCCTGGGTCACGGTGCCGAATCGGCGGCCGGCGACGAAATGGCCCTGCTGACGACCGCAGCCGGCGCCCTGTTCGGCGGCTCGGGCGGCGGCCTGCAAGGCAAGCTGGCCAATTCGCTGGGTCTCGATGAAGTGGGCCTGTCGCAGGCGGACGGCCTGGAAAGCACGGTCGTGACGGTCGGCAAGCGCCTGTCCTCGCGCGCCTACCTGACGTTCGAGCAAGGCGCCAGCACGGCGTCGAGCCTGGTCAAGCTGCGTTACAAACTGAACCGCCGCTTTACCTTGCAGTTCCAGACCGGCACCAACAATGCGCTGGACATCCTGTACACCTGGGCGTTTGATTGATCCAAAACACAAAGGGCGCCTCGGCGCCCTTTTCGTTTATTACGTTCACCGGGGGGCGTAGGTCGGATTAGGCCGAAGGCCGTAATCCGACAACACCTCAGGCGTCAACGACGTTGTCGGATTACGCGCTGCGCGCCAATCCGACCTACCCTTTCAACCTGCCACTTACTCCGCGATATCGATGCCACGCTCGATCATGCCTTCGACATACGCGCGCAGGTATTGTTCCAGCGCCGGGCCGGACAACACGTTGGCCGTCAGCGCGCCATGCGGCGAACCCTTCAGCACGCCGCCGTGGTAGACGCGGGCGATCCAGCCGACGTCGCTGCCGGGGGTGTATTCGAGTTCATAGTCGAACGTATCGCCGCTGACTTTGCGGGTGTAGTTTTCCTTGATCAATGCCATCTGTAACAGCCTTTCTTTAACAAATTAACTGGGGTGCGGATCGGGCACGGGATCGTCCTGCGGTACCGGGTGCACCGGGCCGTGGCGATGGTCGTGGCCCGTATCCGGTGCGGAATCGGGCTGCGGATCGTCGATCGGTGCGGGGTCCGGGGCGCGGTGGGCGCTGATGGCAAACGGTGACATGGCTGGCCTCCCTTGGCGAACAGGCAAAGGAAGACCATACCACGAGACGCCGGCCGCCGTCCTTATTGGCCTTCCTTGCCGGCCGGCGGATTGACTGGCGCGGCGTTTTTGACGTATTTTTCCAGCCAGTTGTTGCTTTCATACAGCATGTGCAGGATCGACTCGCGCGCGCGGTAGGCGTGGCTTTCGTTGGGCAGCATCACCAGGCGGGCCGTGCCACCCAGGCCCTTGATGGCCTGGAACATGCGCTCGCTCTGGATCGGGAAGGTGCCCGAGTTGTTGTCCTGCTCGCCGTGGATCATCAGCAGCGCATCCTTGATCCTGTCGGCATAGTTAAACGGCGACATGGCCTGGTACACGGTCTGCGCCTGCCAGAACGGCCGGTCTTCCGACTGGAAGCCGAACGGCGTCAAGGTGCGGTTGTAGGCGCCGCTGCGGGCGATGCCGGCGCGGAACAGCCGCGTATGCGCCAGCAGGTTGCCGGTCATAAAGGCGCCATACGAATGGCCGCCGATGGCGATGCGGTTGCGGTCGGCCACGCCGCGCCGCACCACTTCGTCGACGGCCGCTTCGGCGTCGGCCACCAGCTGCGGCAGATAGGTGTCGTTCGGCTCCTGCTCGCCGTTGCCGACGATGGGGAAGGACGGATTGTCGAGCACGGCGTAACCCATGGCCAGGAAGGCGGCCGGGCCCCAATAGCTGACAGCATTGAACTTGTGCGGCGAACCCTTGGTCTGGCTGGCGGCGCTGGCCGTCTTGAATTCCTGCGGATACGCCCACATCAGGGTCGGCAGCGGACCGTCGCGCCTGGCGTCATAGCCGGGTGGCAGCATCAGTGTCGCCGTCAGGTCGACGCCGTCGGCGCGCTGGTAGCGGATCAGTTCCTTCTGCACATCCTTGAGTTGCGGCAGCGGATGGGGGAACTGCGTGAGCGGCGTCAATGGCGTGGCGCCCGGCTTCAGGTTGCGCACATAAAAGTTCGGCTGCTCGGTCGGCGATTCGCGCGTCGACAGCAGGCGCGTGCCGTCTTCGTCCAGCACGGCCACCACGTTTTCATAATACGGCGCGGCGCTCTGGAACAGGCGCTCCTTCTTTTTTGTGACCAGGTTCAGGCGGTCGATAAACGGACGGTCGCCTTCGGCGGAGGCGCCGGCGCCATCGAGCAAAATGGAGTTGTCCGCTGCGATCAGCAACCGTGGCAAGCCGGCCGCATCGGCGCGCATGACGGGCTGGCCCGGATCGTTGTAGCGGTCCTCGAACGAGCCCGAATACACCAGGTCGCCCGGCGTGCCCGCCTCCAGCGATGGCTGGTCCGGATTGATGCGCCACTGTTTGACAGCGCGCGTCTTGTACCACGCTTCGCTGAGCAGGGCTAGGTCGCCGCGGCCCCAGGCGATGCCCGCATAGCGCGAACCGAGTTTGGCCAGCACGGCCGGCCGGGCGGTAAATGGCGCCGCCTGCGTGTAGACGATGTCGCGAATCTCGGCGCTTTTGGCCGGGTCGCCGCCATCCTGCGCTTCGGCCCATACCAGCGTGGCCGGCGCATCGACGCGCCAGCTGACCGAGCGCACGCCATGCGATACCGCATCATTGCCTGGCGGCAGGCCTTCTTCCAGCGGCAAGGTGGCCACCACATGCACTACCTTGCCGGCCAGGTCGCGCACTTCGATCCGGCTGCCGAAGTCGCGCGCCGGCACGATATACGAGTACGGGCGCTCGACGCTGGCCGTCAGCAGATACTTGCCGCCCGGTGCGGCCGAGACGCGCGAAAACTGGCCCGGCTGGCCCACCAGGCGCTGCTTGCCCGATACATCGAGCAAAGCCAGCTGCACCGTGATGTAGTGCTCGAACAATTGCGCATCCTGCTCGTTTTTCAGCAGGTCGGGATAGGTGCGCAATTGCTTGACGGCGCCGCCGGGCAGGCTGTCCTGGATCGCCGGGCCGGTCGGGATGCCGGTGACGGCGGGCGCCGCGCCCAGTTTGGCGGGTTTCAGTTGCACCAGCAGGGTGCTGCTGTCCGGCATCCACGAAAAGCCGCGGCCATACACGTTCGACAAGGGCTCCCTGGCCAGCTTGCGCGCCACTTTGGTGTGCACATCGAGCAGCCACAGTTCCACGCCCGATTCCCTGATGCCTTTGGCGGCATCGGCATGCACCACATTGCTGAACGCCAGGTAATGCTGGTCGGGCGACCAGGCCAGGTCGGCGATGCGCGGGTTGGCGGGCAGGCCGCTGACCTTGATTTCCTTTTGCGTATCAATGTCGAGCAGGCCCAGGCCCGTGTAAAAGCTGAAACGGCTCGACGAATAGGTGCGCGGATTGATGCGCAGGCCGGCCAGCTTCAGTTCCGGTTGCGCCACTTCGCTGATGCCGGGCAGCGACGGCGTTGGCAGCACGGCCGCCAGGTTGCGTTTCGGGCCCAGGCTCAGGGTGGGCGCGCGCGGCGCATCGACAATCGCTTGCAGGGCGGCGGGCGGCTGCTGATAGCCGCCCGTCTGTGCAGCGGCCATGGAGGAGGCGGCCATCAGGCCAACGGTAACGGGCAGCAAGGGGAAACGGGGGGACATGGCGCTCCGGCAACAGTGGATGAGGAACCGGCCATAGTGCTGACCAGTCACCAAAATGTCAACAAGCAACATTTCCATGGCCTGCCATCGTCACGCCGATCTGGCTTACAATCGCTGTTTTACCGTTGCCGAAGCTCTACATGGAAACCACCACCCTCGCCCTGCTGTTCCTGGTCCCGCTGCTGGTCTGGCGCATCTATTCGCGCCTGAAAAAACTGGTGGCGCGCCAGAAGTCGCAGCCGTGGCGCCACTGGCTGGTGGCAACTGCCGTGCCCGCGCTGATTCTGTTCCTGGCGACGACGACGAAATTCGAGATATTGCCACTGTCGAGCCTGGGCGCCGGCGTGCTGGCCGGCGGCTGGCTGGGCGTGCTGGGCATCAAGCTGACGCGCTTCGAGCAGGTGGGCAAGGATTTTTACTTTACCCAGCACCGCTACCTGGGCCTGGCCATCACCATGCTGTTTATCGCCCGCCTGCTGTACCGCGGCATGGAAATCTACCTGAACACGCGCCTGGACGTGCCGGTGCCGCCGCCCCCGTTCGGCCAGAGTCCGCTGACCATGGCCGCCTACGGCCTGGTCACCGGCTACTACGCCACGTACGCCTGGGGCCTGCTGCGCTGGCGCCAGCGCAGCCAGCCTTTGCCAACATCGGAATAAAAACTCAGTATTCGCACAGTCCGGTGCAAGTAGTGGCCGCCAGCGCCTGGCGGATGGTGGCCAGCGGCGCGGCCAGCGAGGAATCGAAGCTTGCCGCATTGTCAGCCAGGCTGGCCAGCAGCGCCTGGCGCATCTCCGGCTTCATCATGGCCGCATTGACGGTCGCATGGCGCGCCGCCGCTTCCAGCATGGTTTTCTTTTGCGGCACGGTCCAGTACGGCATGGCGACAAACTGCACCAGGCCCGCGTAGGCCGTGGCCGAATTGACGCTGAAGTCGTGCAGGCGTTCCTTGCCCGCTTCCGTTGCGGCCTCCTCCGGCCTGGCCTGGCGTTCGGCATCCATCAGGGTGACCAAGTGCGCATTGCAATCGATGACAAAGCCGAACAGCGCGCTCATCTCGTCGCCATAACGGGCCAGGTTCCGCTCGACCTGCGCGCGCTGTGCCTCCTGCGACGACAGGCCGGCCAGACCGGCCTTCTGGTAATACCTGGCATAGTCGCCGACCTGGGTGCAGATGCCGATGCTGGTCTGCATGTTCGCCAGCGGTGCGTCTGGCTTGGCAAACAGTCGCGGCCCGTCGGTGACGATGGCCAGCAGCGGCGCGACGGCCGGGTCGCTCAATTGTGGCAAGCCCTGCGCGGGTTTGGCGTGCAGCATCAGCACCGCATAGCGGTCATTGGCCTGCACGAAATCGGTGTAAGTACCCGCCTGGGCGGCAGAGGCAGCGAAGGCCGTGCCCAGGCACAGCAGGCGGACGGCACGGTGGATGGCAACAGGAATCAAGGTGCGCTCTCTCTATTTCTTTATTAAATAATTGCTGCGCAGCGTGGGCGCCTCGCCCGTATTCTCGCCGCCATCTTCGAGATTGCCGAAGTAGACGTTCAAGTCCTGGGTGGGGCGGAAATTGCGCAGTTTCACCTGCAAGGTGGTCGGGTTGATCTTGGTAAACGTGCCGGGAAAACACAGGCTGATCAGCTCATCCGGCTTGCCCTTGACCAGGTTCAGGGTAAAGTCCTCGATGCCGTTCTTCCAGGTGTTGCCGGTCTTCAGGATGTACGAGACCCACTTGGCATTGACGAAGCCGCTCTCGCCGCGCTGTTTTGCCAGCTTGTTCCAGGTGGCATAGAAGGCTTTGTCACCGCAGTATTTCTGTTCAAATTCCTTGCCTTCGCCCAGGTAAGAGGCGCCGGGTCCGGCGGCCACGAACGGCGCATATTGGTGGCGCACGCGCACGGTTTTACCGGCCGGGAATGCTTGCCGCCATTGGTAGACCACTGTCACGGACCAGGCCGGCACCCATTGCTCGTCGTCAGACAGCTTGGCCAGCAGGTCATCGGCTATCAGGGCTTTTTTCTGCGCGGCGGTGAGTGGCTCCACCTTCCTGTCGAACGGGCTGAACGACGGGAAATATGCCACTTGCCGGTCCGTCAGACCCAGCGCTTTGAGGCGCGCCGTCACGTCCTTGCCGTCCAGTTTGGCGACCAGCACGGTCTGGTAGTCGCGGCGCTGGCCGTCGACCTCGATCGAAAACTGTTTCGGCTGGCCGTAATACGTGGGCGACGGATGGTAGCCCGCCTCGTAAGGCGGCAGCGGAAAGATGATGGTCTCTTCCACGTCCGCTTTTGATTCGTTGACGAATTCGTACTCGACCTTGATCAGGTCCGGGCTGACGGTCAGCACTTCCTTTTTCATCGCCACGGCATCGGTCTTGCCGACGATAATGCCGCCGGTGCTGACCGAGCCGATGCCGTCATTGGCCATCGCCGGCGCCGATGCCGCCAGCGCCAGCACCGGTGCCAGCACCAGCGCCAGCTTCATCAAGCCACCTTGCCGGCGGCCGGCTCCTGGCGCCGCTGCAGTACGAAAATCGGTTGCGCCCATTGCGTGTCCTTTTTCTTTTTGCTGGTAATCAATGTCAGTTCGGATGGATCGTAGACGTCGGTATTGTGCGTCAGCGGCGTGGTCATCAGGTACTGCGCTTCGGTGTTTTTCAGGAACTCGCCGACCAGCTGGATATTGCGGATATCGAGGTGGGCAAACGGTTCGTCGATGAAGACGAAGCCGCCCGAGCCGCCTTCCGATTTCAGCAGGCCGATCAGCAACACCAGGGATTTCATCACCTGCTGGCCACCCGACGCTTCGCCATCGTTCATGCCGATAATACCTTTGCCGTCGAACTTGAAGCGCACGTGCAGGCCCGCCTGCGACAGCTGCACATCGTCGTTTTCCAGGCGCACCGGATCGGCATGCACTTCGATGCCGGCCAGCTCGCCCAGCTCCTTGATGTTCTTGCTGTAGGTCTTGATCGTGTAGCGCAGCCGCTCCATGTAGGCGCCGCGCGCGTTGCCGGTCGCTTCGATGGCGCGGTTGTTCTGGTAGCGGCGCTCGTCGGTTTCCGACTGGCGCCCGCTTAGTTGCTCCGACAGGCGGTGATGCTGGTCGATCACGGTGGCGTCCAGTTCCCAGTCGTCGCGCGCCAGGCTGTTCTGCAGGCTGGCCACGCGCAAATCGACCTGGTGCGCATTCTGGTGTTCGGCCACCAGCGCGGCGCGGCGCGCGGGACGGCGCCAGCTGCGCGGCAGGTGGCGCCACGCATGGCGCAGCGCCAGCAAGGCGCGCGCATGGTCGGCGCGCTGCTCGATCTGTTTCTTGTAGCCCAGGCGCGAACCGGCTTCCGCTTCCGACAGGGCCAGGCGCGCGTTCTGCCACACGGTATCGGCGCGCGTGCGCGCCACGGTGGCGTTCTTGGTGAGGTTCTGCAATTCGCCCAGGCGCCCGCCCACCTCCAGCCGCTCTTCCTTCAACGGCTTCGAGTTGCGCAGCGCTTCGGCAAATTCTTCCTGGCGGGCACTGAGTTCCTTGGCCGCGTCGACGCCGGCGATGCGTGCTTTCAGATTGCCCACTTCGGCGGCCAGTTTCGAGATGCCCAATGTCAGCGTGTCTTCCTGCGCTTCCAGCCCCGGCAAGGAGCGCAGCAGCGCTTCCAGGCGGCCGCTGCGGCCGGCCTGGCCGAAGCGGTAGCGCGATGCTTCCACGAACAGCGAGCGCCCGCCCCGGCGTTCGCGGTGATACGCCTCGGGCGTGATCCACTCCTCATGGTTGCCCAGCCTGAAGCCGGCCTCGACCGAGTCGACGCGCGCGATGCGCGACAACTGTTCGATCAGCCAGCTCGGCACCGGCGCGGAGAATTTCACCACCGCCAGCAGGCTGTCGTCTTTCACGGCTGGCGCCGTGACCAGGTCCGGCACGATAAAGTGGCGGTAGCGCTCCTTCTCGGCCAGGCGGTAGGCCTCCGGCCCGTCCTTGGCCTTGTCCAGCAGCACCACCGACGCATAGCCGCCCAGTACGCCTTCGACGGCGCCCTGCCAGCGGCTGTCCGTCACTTCGACGATATCGGACAGCATGGCGTGGCCGATGCCCGCATCGCGCAGCGCGCGGCGCATGGCGCGCACATTGTCCGGCTCCGGCATGGCCGTCTTGCCCTGCAGCGCGGCGATCGTCGCCTGCTCGCCGGCGATGCGCGCCGACAGCGCGTCGCGCTGCTGGCGCTGGGCCAGCAAGGCCGCTTCCTGCTGTTCCAGCTGCGCCGCCACGGCAGCGATATCGCTGCCCGAGTCGGCCGCCAGCTTTTGCAGGCGTTCCTTCTGTTCCAGCAGGCTGTCGAGCGGTTTCAACTTGGCGTTGATCAGCCCGAGACGGCTCTGCAGGCCGATCGATTCCTGCTCCAGCAGCGTTTCGTTCATCTGCGCGTCCGACAGGGCCTTGGCTTGCGCCGCCAGCGCATTGCGCTTGTCGGCCAGCAGCGGGTCGTTCAGCACCATCGGTTTGCGCGCGTCGCGCAACTGGCGGCTGACAGTGGCCGCTTTTTCGCGTGCCTCGTGGTACTGCAGGCTGGGCAGCACTTCTTCGAGCAGGTTGCGCCGCTCGCGGTGCAGGCCTTCCCACTGATGGTAATTGGCCACGCGCAGGCGCAGGCCTTCCAGATTGGTTTTCGACGCTTCCAGTTCCGTCTCGAAACGCTTCAGTTCCACTTCCGTGTCGCGCTGGTGGCGCTTGGCTTCGTCGTAGGCGTCCAGCACTTCCTTGTCGCCGAACACCTGGAATACCAGGTCGAGCAGCTGGCGCGGCGCGTATTCGCACAGCTTGTCCGTCTCGCCCTGCTCGAGCGCCAGCACTTTCGACATGGCCGGCGACAGGCCGGCATTGGCCAGGCGCTTGCGGTAGTTTTCCACGCCCAGCCAGTCATTCGCGTCAGAAATATCTTCGATCTGCACATTGCCTGGACGCATCAGGTACTGGCGCTTCCAGTCGCCGCCGTTCTTCTGGATCTGGCAGAACAGCGTCACTTCATCGTCGCTGAAAAAGCCCGAGCTGCGAAACGGCCGGTTCGACAGTTGCTTGCCCACGTTGCGGTTGTCGACCACGGCGCGCAGCCAGGCTGTCTGCTGGCCCGAATGGCGCGCATAGTGCTTGTAGGTACGCCCCATCGAGCAGTCGAGGCCGAACAGGGTGCGCAGCGCGTCGAGCAAGGTGGTCTTGCCGGAACCGTTCTGGCCGGCAATCGTGATGATCTTGGCGTCGAGCGGAATATTCTTGATGCGCTGCCAGTAATCCCAGTGCACCAGTTCAAGTGATTTGATATGAAACATGGCCGCTTTCAGTGTGGGAGGTCGGGCGAGACATCGTCGCCGGTGTCGGCGATATCGGCGGACAGATCGGCATCGGCGTCGAGTTCGACCGCCACCAGGCGCGATGGCGCCCGCTTGAACACGTCGGCCAGCGCGCCATTGATAATGCGCTCTTTCAGGACGTCGGTATCCATCATCAGGTCCAGCAAGGGACCTTCGACGATAAAGTCGCCGCGCCGCTCGATGAAGCCCAGCTTGGCCAGCGTGCCCAGGTTCATGTCCATCCGCGTCTTCTTGCCCAGCTTGTCGCCGAAGTCGGCCAGCAGGGCCTTGTAGGCGATGCCGATCGAGGCGTCTTCCGCGCGCGGCAGCGGCTTGTCGGTGCCGAACATGTCGTTCTGGTCGTCGTCCGCATGCTGGTGGGTTTCCTGGCGTTCGCGCTTGGGCAAAATAATCTGCGCCCACAGCACCACCAGCAGGGCCACGCCATCGCGGGCCAGGCCGAAGTTATTGTTCTGCCAGACGTCGCGCGCGCCGAAAATCTTCGGCTCGATCACGCGTGTGAGCGCCAGCGTGACATGGTCGGCATACACATTGTCGAGCAGTTTCAGGCCGCAGGCCAGCAGGCGTGCGTCGATCTCGGCGCGGAACAGCTCGTCCGACAGCACGCGCTTGACCAGCTTGTCGTCGCGGCGCAGGGTTTGATGCGTGAGCAGGCGCGCAATCAGGATTTGGGAATCGTCATTCATCGGCAGGGCCGCTATCTAAATCAAGTGAAACATTCAGTGAAAGCGAGGCGATCGACATGGCCGCCACATGCGGGTCGTTCAGCTGGACCATCTCGTCGGTCGGTGTAAAGGTGATCGGCAAACGGGCCAGTTCGGCCGTCGCGCCCTGCAGGCTCGCTTCGGACACGTCGCCCAGCAGCGGCAGCATCGAGGCGCGGTAGGACGCCACGGCAAAGCTGGCCGGCAGCAGCGAATCCTGCACCGGCACCGACTTCGGCCCTTCCTCGCCGATGCTGGGAAAGTTGCCCAGGCTGGCAAAGTTCGACAGCCGTTCCAGTAAATCGTCAAGTTCCAGTTGCATGGCAGGTCCGTCGCTGATGGTGGTGGGGGCGTCTTCGCCGCTGGGCAGTCCGGTCTGCGCCACGCCGGCCGCGCGTTCGGACAGCAGTTCCGTTTCGGCCACGTCGATCATTTCGGCCGGCGTCGAGAACAGCGGCACGACGGGCTGGTCGATGGCGCCTTCGGCCAGCGAGGCCAGGTCCTCGTGCTGCAGCAGCCAGCGCTTGATGTCGGTGGTCGACAGGCCGGACTGGCCCAGGTGCACGCGCTGGCGCTCGATCTGGTTCAGCGCGCGCGAGAACATGCCCTGCATGTTGAGCAGCTTGCTTTGCGCGCGGCCAATCGCCTGGGCCGCCTTGTGCGTGGCGCCATCGGCGTTTTCGTCGGAGGTAATCGCCACCAGGATCTCGGAACCCTTCTCGACCCAGTCGCAGGCCATGTTCCATTTCGCCTGCGCCGTGCGCAGCCGGAATTCCGACCCGGAGGCGATCGCGTCGGAAAACTCGTCCGTCAGGTCGACCAGACGGCCCAGCAAGTGCTGCAGTTGTTCCACCGACACGCCGCCCACGGCCTGGGCGCCGGCCACCTGCGACAGCAGAAAGCCCATTTCCGCTTCGTCTTCGGTCTGGCCCAGGCCCAGCAGGCCATCGATGGCGGAGAGCACATTGCGCGCCATGGGCGTCACGCGGTACACGCCCTGCTGCGCATCCCAGGCCAGCAACTGGTTGCTGCGCAGGCGCAGCAGCACCGTTTCCAGGCTTTCCGGCAAAAGGTAGGCAAGACGGGTATTGATGTCGGCGCGCGTATACGACGAGGTGGCCGCGTCGGCCGCCAGTTCGCGCAGCACCAGCAGGCGCACCAGCACGCCATCGAAACCGCCGTGGAACAGCGCCGTAAACACCTGCAGCAAGGGCTGCGCGCGCTTCAGATGAAAGACTTGCTCGATCTCGTCAGCCGAAATATTCGGCTGGAAATGCGCCTGCAACGAATCGTGATGCTCCTGCTCGGTTTCATTTACATCCGCAGCCACGGCTGCACTTGCCATTATATCAATCATTCTATTCCGGATGAGTGTTCAGCGGGCGGCGCAGCGGGCCCTGACGGCGCTGCGGGCATAAAGGTATGCGGGGGCGTCAGTATATCAGTTCTGATATGCAATTTGACCGATGGGGGTGCCTGGCAGGCAGGTGTTGTATCGGCAAAAACTCCTGACGGCGAAAGGCTGCGGTCGGACCCTGAGGGTCCGACCCCGGTTTCTGCTCTTGGGTTGGATATTCGATTTATTTTTTAACGATTTTCTGCAACGTCTGCTCCACATAATCCCCATCCTCGTCGGCAAACGTCACCTTGACCGGATACCAGTCGAGCGCTGGCGCCAGCCACAGGTCCACCTGCTGGCCCTTCTTGTCGGTCGGCGGCGCCTTGGTCAGGTGCAGGGCAGTCACCAGCCCCTGTCCGGTGCCAACGGTCTCTTCCTTGATGACCTTGAAGATCCATGGCTCGGCGTCGTGGCGGCCGGCCACAAAGAAGGCCCACTCGGAGCCGGGCACGAATTTTTCGGGCGCGGCGCGGGCCACGGCTGTCAGCTGCCAGACGGCGCTGTTGCGGTCCTGCTCGCCGCCTTTCAAGGGATAGCTCTTGTCGCCTTCGCTGAACACGATGGTTTTGCTGTCGCGCTTGAAATCGGCGGTGGCCGCTTCCTTGCGGAACCGTTTTTCCACGAAGCGGGCCGGCGCCAGGCCGTAGTCATCGACCGTGCCGTCGCTGCGCTGCTCGAGGATCTTGCCGAACAGCGCGGCTTTGGTTTCGGCCAGCAGCGAATACGTGCCGTCGCCGGCGCGCCAGGTGCTGACCGATTCGCCGGACAGCGACATGCCTTTCTGTTTGGCCTTGATCGAATAGACCAGGTCGGCCGACGGCGCCAGCTTGAATGGCCGCTTGACGACGGGATGCTCGTCATCGGCCGCCATGGCTGGCGCGAGGGCAGCGGCCAGCAAGCTGGCAGCCAGGAGTTGTTTGATCGGAGTAAACGCCATTTAATTTCCTGTCACAGTGAGTTTGGTCACGGTTTGCGTGGTGAGCGCCCCGTTCGCTTCAGTATTGCGTATTTGTACCGGATACCATTGCATCGACGGCGCCAGCCAGATATCGAGCTGCGAGGAATACGTGCCCTTCCTGGGCGGCCGGCGCAGATGCCAGGTCGCCAGGCGGCCCATTGCCGTCTCGAGTTCCTCCTCGCCCACCATCTGGAAGCGGAACACGGTGGCGTTCTTTTCTTCGCCCACCAGGATGTCGATATTGCCGGCCAATTGCTTCACATCGGCGCGGCCGATGGCGGCCAGCTGGAACGGCAGGCTGGCCTTGTCCTGCACGCCCGCCTGCCACGGCGCCGTGGCCGATGTGGCCGAGAACGTGATGACCTTGTCGGCCGCATTGAAATGCGTGGCCGTCTGCGCGCGGCCCTTGCGCTTTTCCGTCGCCTTGACGGGTACCACGCCGCTCGCGTCGATCAGGCCTTCGCTGCTCAGCACCAGCAGGTTGATGCGGGTGATAAACATGTTCAGGCCCGCTTCCAGCGTCAGGTCATAGCGGTCGCCCCGGTTCTGCCACGCCATCGCCGCCACGCCCGTCCATTTGGTGCCATCGGCGTCGCGGCGGTCCACCTGCAGCTCGAATTTGGCCGAGGCCGGCACATCGGTCTTGTACTGGCGCGCCTGCTCCACTGGCGGCGCGGCCGGTGGCGCAGGCGGTACTGCCTCGGCGGCCGGCGCAGGTGCCGCAATGGCCGGCAATTGCACCAGGGCGGGCGCCGGTGCTTCCGGCACAGGCGGCGCGGCAGGCGCTTCTGCCATTTCCGGCACGCTTGGCTGCGGCAGGTCGACCGGCGGCGGCAAGGCCGGCAGCACGGGTGCGGGCGGCGGCGGCAGCGGCACAGGCGCAGCCAGCTCCGGCACCGGCTCCGGCTCCGGCAAGGGCTGCGGCGCCTCGGCCACGATGGCCATGCTGACCAGCTGTTCCGGCGCCGGCACGGCGATACGGTTCGCCTGCGCGGTCAGCCAGTGCAGCGCGGCGTAATGCAGCACGCCGATCACGGCGACAAAGATGATGGTGCGGCGGCGCGGCGGCTTGAAAAAAGAGGCTGACGTCATGCCCGCTAGTGTAACGCCTGCACCGGATATGCGCTTTCTTGCTGCAGATCAACACGCCGCGGTTTCCACGGAAATCCCCGTGAAATATGTGGCTGGCATTTCATCAGCAGGACGCGCTTATCTGCTACGCTAAGGATATCGACCCACCAGGAGACTCTCGCATGGCAAATCCGCAAATGCCCCATATTCCGGGCGCAGCAGTTGTGACCGATACGCTCGACTTCGTCAAGAACCTGTGGGGCAGCATGAGTGTGCCTGGCATGGGCGTGCCCGGCATTACGGCACCGAGCCTGTCGGTCGAGGAACTGGACAAGAAAATCAGCGATCTGAAGGCAGTCGAAGCATGGCTGAACCTCAATACCAGCATGCTGCGCGGCAGCATCCAGGCGCTGGAAGTGCAGCGCGGCACGATTGCCACCCTGAAATCGATGGGCGCCTCGATGGCGGCCGCCATCAAGCAGCCGGGCGCAACCGACAAGAACCTGTTCGACTCGGTACCGTACGCCTCGGCCTTTTTCCAGCAGGCACCGGCGCCAGCCAAGGAGCCCGAGCAGGCGCCCGCCGCGCCGCCACCGGCTGCCGAGCCGGTACAGCAGGCACAGCCAACAAACCCGGCCAGCGATGCGGCGGCCCAGCTGGCCAATCCGACGGCATGGTGGAATTTGCTGCAGGATCAGTTCAAGCAGGCCGTGTCGACGGCAATGACGCCGGAACCGGCCAAGGCCAAGGCCGAGCCGGAAGCAGCGGCCGAAAGCAAGCCCAAGCCTGCGCCACGTGCCAAGCCGGCCGTGGCAGAGACGGTAGCGAAGGCCAAGGCGCCGGTCCGGCGCGCAGCGGCCCCGAAGGGCAAGGCAGGCAAGCCGTAATTTTTGCCGAACCCATGAACAGCCGGGGTCAGCCCCTCAGGGTCTGCCCCCAGTTTCAGCCGTTAGGTGAAAAAGACGTGAGCGTGACGCCATTTCCGCCAGACTGGGCAGTATGTGCAACGTATCCGAAAATGCAGGCAATCAGGCCAGGCGATGAATGCGGATGGCTTCGATCATGTTGTCGTCCTGGCGCTTGACGTCGCCGATCGTGATCAGGCCCTCGTCGGCCAGCGCCTTGGCGTGCTCGTACGAGTTCTGGAACGACTCCAGCGTGTCCCCCTTGGCGGCAACCGGGCGTACCCAGGCAATGCTGCCAACCTTCATTTTTTTGTATACTTCATTGACCACATCACGCATAGTTTCTTCCTTATTGTTGTAAAGCAACTCAAGCGCAGATCAGGCAGCTGCCTGCACCACGCTGGCGCGTAGTTTATCATCCGCCACGGCCGCGCATGGTTTTTACGGCTTTTTCCGGTGCCGCCACGACTTTGACTGCCGGCACCAAAGCCCCGTCGGCGGCCGCGCCGGGCGCATCTTCGGCCCTGGCGTCGGGCGTCAGCTGCATCAATTGCTCCATTAGCTGGGCAAAGCGCTGCTGGCCTGGTGCAATTTTGTCCACATATAACAACACTTCGACCGCTTCCGCCGCCAGGTCCGCGTGGTAGCCGCGCTGTTGCAAGTAAGAAACGATGATCTGCGCCGAGTTGAACAGGATGCGCAGATTGTTCGGCAGCTTGACGCGCGCGGCGCGCATCCACGCCACGGCGTCGTCGAGCTTGTCGGTCTTCCACAGCAGCACGCCCTTGTTCATCAGGTCCGACGCTTCCTTGCGCGAGGCCAGGATCAGGCTGGTACCTTCGTCGCCCATCTTCGCCTTGTCGAAGATCTTCTGCACTTCGTCCTGCACCACCTGGTTGTCGTGGTTGTTCTTCACCACATAGCACAACAGGCCGGCCGGCGCGTCCTTCACGCCGACGGCGAACAGCAAGGTGGCCAGCTCCATGCAGATGGCCTTCTCGGGCCGCGCCGGGTCCTCCAGCAGCATCGCTTCGAGCTCGTCGCCGCACTTGCGCGCGCGCCGGTAGTCGCCCGTTTCATGGTGCACCATGCCTTCGGTAATCTTGGCGCGCAGGCCGATCTCTTCGGGTGGAAATTCGCGCTGCGCCAGCAGCAGCCATTGCAGCGCTTCCTTGGCGTCCTTTTTCATGCCGCACACGCGCGCCAGGCCCAGGTAGGCGTCCACCGTCTTCATCACGGAAAATTCGCCGATCGCCACGCATTTGCGAAATGCCTTTTCGGCCATGCTGACATTGCCGATTTTCAGCGCCGCCTGGCCCAAGTTGCGCTGGCGCGGCACGGAATTGGGCGACAGGCGCGCCGCCTTTTCCAGCACGCCGCACGCTTCCTCGTGCTGGCCCATCAGCTGGTAGGCCACCGCCATCTGGTCGTAGGCGTCGATGTAGTAGCGGTTTTCGACAATCACGCCCTGGAAGATCTGGCGCGCCGCCTCGTGCTCGCCATTGTTCATGCGGATCTTGCCCAGCCCTGCCCTGGCCCAGCTGTAGTCCCGCTCGGCCAGCACTTTTTCATAGATGGCGCGCGCCTTTTCCGGCTCGCCGCTTTTCAGCAGCAAGGTAGCCTTCATGCGCAGCAGTTCCAGTTCGTGCAGCTTGTTCTGCGCGATCTGCGCATCGCACAATTTGGCCGCGCGCAGGTAATCCTTTTCCATGCAGGCCTGGTCGATCTCGCGAAATACCTGCTTTTTATGCCAGACGCGGTTCAATCGCGTCAGCAGCACGCCTTCCGTGATCGGCTTGATCAGGTAGGCGTCGGGCTGGTGCTCGGCCGCGCCCATTACCGATTCCACGCTTTTCTCGGCCGACACCATCAGCCACACGCTCGACGGCGCCGTCAGGTTGCGCACGCGCGTCTCTTCGAGCACCTGCTGGCCGTTCTTGCCTTCGCCGAGGTTGTAGTCGCACAACACCACGTCGTAGCGCGTCTTGGCCAGCAGCTTCATCGCTTCGCCGCCGCTGGCAGCCTGGTCGATATGGCGCGCGCCCAGGTTGCGCAAGGACTCGCGCAGCAAAATGCGGATGCCGACAAAGTCGTCGACCAGCAGGTAATGCTTGTCGGCCCAGTCGGTGGTGTCGGCTTCGTTGGGGCGGGAGGTCTGGTCCATATGATGTCCCCGGCTCAGGGCAGGCGCAAGATGAAGCAGCCGCCGCCCAGCGCGCCGCCATTTTCCAGCGCGATGCTGCCGCTTTGCCCCCGGTGCTTGTGCATCTTGGCCACTTCGCTGGAAAAATACAGGCCGAGACCCGTGCTGTTGGTGGAAAAATTCACGCCCGCGCTCAGGCCATCCATGGCCGCTTCGCCCGCGTCGAGCAGCGCCTGGGTATACCCGTCGCCATTGTCTTCCACGCGCAGCGCCAGCATGCCGTTTTCTTCCGCCACCGACAGGCGGATCGTGTCTTTGGTATAGCGGATCGCATTGTTGATCGCATGCGCCAGCACGCCGATCACCAGGTCTTCGTCGAGGGTCCAGATCAGCTCGGGCGGACAGTGCGTTTCCAGCACGATGCCCTTCGATTGCAGCAGGATTTTTTCCTGGTCCACCACCTGCGCCACCACCTGCGCCACCAGTTGCGGCTGCACGTCGAACGGATAGCCGGGTTTGCCGACCTGCTTGTACAGCGCCAGCAGCTGGATCAGGTTGTCGTTGAGGCGCTTGGTCTGGTACAGCATCTGCGCCATCTGCAGGAAGGCCGGGTCGGCCGTCGTGCTGGACTGCTCGGCCGCCAGCAGCGATTCGAGCGTGCCGCTGACCACGCTGATCGAGTTCTTCATGTCGTGCACGGTCGACGCCAGGAACAGGAACAGCTCGGGCGCGCTGTGTTGGTCTTCCACTGCATCTCTCCTTGGGCGCCGGCGGCACGGCGCCGCGGCTAACATGCCACAAGTAAATTATACCGCCCGCCGTGGAGCGCCAGCGTCGCTGGCGTACAAGATGTCGGACGGCTGCAACGGCCCTGCCACGGAATTCAGTCCGCCAGTTCAGGTTCGCAGCGCGCCAGCAGGCCGGCCAAACCGATGCCGAGCGCACCGGCCAGCTTTTCCGCCGTCAGCAGCGAGGGCGTGGCCGCACCCCGTTCGATTTCGCCGATGAACGAGCGGTTCAGGTCAGCCGCCTCGGCCAGCCGCTCCTGCGACCAGCCACGCCCTTCGCGCAACTGGCGCACGGCCAGGCCAAACTGTTTGATCAGCATACGGTCCTCACGGTTGTTGGGCAAAGGCGGCGCTGGAAGGCGCGAAGTCGGCCGCCTCCTGCGTGCTGTGCGCTTGCGTGACATGGCTGCCGGGCGCCACGCTGCGGGTCAGCCAGACATTGCCGCCGATGACGGAGCCCTGGCCGATCGTCACGCGCCCGAGTATGGTGGCGCCGGCGTAGATCACCACGTCGTCCTCGACGACGGGATGGCGCGCCAGGCCTTTTTTCAGCACGCCATCAAGGCCGGCCGGAAAGCGCTTGGCGCCCAGCGTGACGGCCTGGTAGATGCGCACGCGATGGCCGATGATGGCGGTCTCGCCGATCACCACGCCGGTGCCGTGGTCGATGAAAAAACTGTCGCCGATGGCGGCGCCCGGGTGAATATCGATGCCGGTCTGCGAATGGGCCACTTCGGCGATAATGCGCGCCACCAGCGGTGCGCCCAGCACATGCAGCGCATGGGCCAGGCGGTAATGGATAATGGCCAGGATGCCCGGATAGCATAGCAGCACTTCATCGACGCTGTGCGCGGCCGGGTCGCCGTGGAAGGCGGCCGCCACGTCGGTGTCGAGCTGGGCGCGGATGGCCGGCAGCGTGCGCGCAAAGCGCTGCACGATGGCCAGCGCCTGCTGCTCGATGGGTACCGTCTGCTGCAAGCCGTGCTGGCGCGCATGGTAGCTCAGCTCGCGCCGCACCTGTTCGTGCAGCCCGGTCAGGGTGGTGTCGAGCGTATGGCCGACAAAAAAATCTTCGCTTTCCTGCTGCAGGTCGATCGGCCCCAGGCGCATCGGGAACAGCGCCGCGCACAAGGCGCCGACCAGCTCGCGCAGATGCTGGCGCGACGGGAACTGGCGCGCGCCGCATTCCTGGTGGCTGGCCAGCCCGTCGCGCCAGCGCTCGCGCACCACGCGCAGTTCATCGACGATATGGTGCAGCTCCCACTGGGGTGGCGAGGCGGCGGGAGCGGAAAAATCGGAGGACAAGGCGCGCTGGTTCATGAGATTCCTGGAATGGAACGGGGCAAACGCCCCTTGAGCATGCACTGTAGCGACTTTGGCTTGTCTGTAAAACAAATTAAAAAGAGTTAGGAAAGGCGGAAAACGTATAAGACCCTAACCCGCACGGCGTAAATGCCGGGCTCGGACCCTCAGGGTCCGACCCCGGAACTTGCTGTTGGGGTTGAATCCGATGCCGTCAATCGCCCCTACTGCGCCCGCCGCCTCTCCTTCAGCACAAACCGCCCCGGATCCATCGCTGCCACCAACTGGTTTTCCAGCGGCAGCGGTTCGCCTTCCAGCTGGCAGGCCAGCAGCTCGGCCGCCAGCGGCGCCCAGATCAGGCCGCGCGAGGCGTAGCCGAGCAAGCCATGCAGGCCGGGCCAGCGCGGCACGTCGCGCAGCTGTTCGCAGCGGCGCGGCACGCCGGGGTCAGGCAAGGCGCCCACCAGCGGCATGCGGTCCGGCGCCATGCAGCGAAAGCCCGTGCGTCCGGCCAGCGGCGCGTCGAACACGGGCACGCCGAGGATGTCGGCGGTCTTGCCGATATTGTCCTGCTGGCTCGACGTGCGCAGGCTGGCGTCGTCGTCGCGCATGTCGTAGGTGGCGCCCACGCAGACCACGCCCTGGTACGGCGGCGTCATGTAGGACTCGCGGCAGACGACATAGGGCCGCGCCGGCAGGGACGCTTGCGCAAGGTGCGTGACCTGGCCCCGCACGGTATATAGCGGCAAGCCGGACGCCTGCACGAAGTCCACCGCACCGGCGCCGGCGGCCAGGATCACGGTCGGCGCCACGGCAATCACGGCTCCCTGCGCATCGGCGACGTGCCACTCGTCATTGATGCGCACCAGGGCCAGCGCGCTGCTGGAAAAGCGCCGTGTCAGCAAGTCGCCGCAGGCGTCCAGCATGGCCGCGCAGGCCGACGACGGACGCGCCCAGCCGCCATCGGCAAACCACCAGGCGCCGTCCGGCGCCGGTGCGCCGAACAGCCTTGAGGCTTCATCGGGCTCCAGCCAGCGCGCAAATTCGGGCGGATACTCGCCGCTGGCGGCGATCTGGCGCTGTACCTGCGCATGCTGCGCATCGCGCGCCAGATGCAGCACGCCGCAGCGCGCGCCCTCGACGACGCGACCGGCACCGGTACCGACGCCACCAAGCCGGTCCCAGTAGCGCAGCGCATGCAGGTAGGCGGCGCGCACCAGGCGGGTGGGAATATTGTCGTCTTTCGACAGCAGCGGCATGAAGATGCCGGCCAGGTTGCCCGACGCTTCGCCGGCCGGCTGCGCATGGCGCTCGACCAGCGTCACCTGCCAGCCGCGCGCGGCCAGCCGTTCGCAGGCGGCGCTGCCGGCCATGCCGGCGCCGATCACGATCGCGCGCCGGTCGATGGCCTGCACGGGCGCGACCGGTGCCTGGCGCGCATGGAACACGGCGCGCAGGCGGCTCTCGTCAAACGCAAAGCCTTCTTTCCACAGCGCCACGCGCTGGCCATCGTCGAGGTACACGGCCTGCAGGCGCGCACCGTCCTTCATCAGGCGTGCCAGCACCGTCATTGACGAGGGCACCCACGCCAGATGCACCTCATCGACGGTCGCCGACAGTTGCGCCAGGCTGGCGGCGGGGTCGCCGACCAGCAGGTCCAGCGTGACCAGGCCGTCGCGCGAGACCATGCGGTGCAGGCCGCGCACATGGGGCGGCCATTGCACGCGCCACTGCTCGGGCAACTGGCTGGCGTCGACCGGGCGCGGCGCCAGCGCGGTGTAGTGCAAACGCCGGTCCAGATGCTGTCCGCCATGCGCGGCGCAGGCGGCGCGAAAGCGCGCGCCGTCAAACTCCGTGTCGAGCACGATCCATGCAGCATCCACCATCAGCGCTCCATGCGGCAAAAGCAGGTGGGCGCGTGGTCATCGATCATGCCGATGCCCTGCATGTAGGCGTAGACGATGGTCGAGCCGACAAACTTGAAACCGCGTTTCGCCAGGTCTTTCGACAGCCGGTCCGACAGTTCCGTCCTGGCCGGCAATTCGCCGGGCTGGAAGTTGTTGACGATGGGCTGGCCACCGACATACGCCCATAAAAAACTGTCCAGCGTCTGCCCTTCTTCGCGCAGGCGCAAATACGCTTGCGCATTGGTGATGGCGGCCGCCACCTTCAGGCGGTTGCGCACGATGCCGGGGTTTGCCAGCAGCTGCGCCACTTTGTCCGGCCCATAGGCGGCGATTTTTTCCGCATCCCAGCCATCGAACGCGGCGCGGTAGGTGTCGCGCTTGTTGAGGATGGTCTCCCAGCTCAGGCCCGCCTGCGCGCCCTCCAGGTTCAGCATTTCGAACAGCGTGCGCTCGTCGTGGCAAGGCACGCCCCACTCTGTGTCGTGGTAGGCAAGGTAGCGCGGATTGGCCGGATTGGCCCAGCTGCAGCGGGTGACGGTCATGGCGGATTTCTTCGTGTGGAGACAGGCCTTCAGTATATAGTTTATCGGCCGCGCAGGAGCTGCCCCAGCACGCGTACGCCATGCCCGATCTCGTCCGGCTTGATCGCCGCAAAGCCCAGCAGCAGGCCGGCCGGCGTGGCGCAGGCCGGGCCGGCATCCGGGTCGGCATAGTGACCCAGCGGACGCAATTCGATGCCGCGCTCGATCCCCGCGCGCGACACGCTGTCCTCGTCGTGCGCACCGCGAAAATACGCGCACAATTCCAGCCCGCTGTCGGCCGGGCCGCACGCCAGCTGATCATCGAGTTCCTGCGCCAATGCGCGCAGCAGCACGTCGCGCCGCTCGGCATTGCTGTCGCGCGTGCGGCGGATATGGCGCGCAAAGTGTCCCTCGGCGATAAAGTCGGCCAGCGCCATCTGCGGCACGATGGCCGTATGGCGGTCGGCCACCGCCTTGGCCTGCACCAGCGCGTCGGCCAGCGCCGGCGGCGCCACCATGTAACCGAGACGCAGGCCCGGGAACAGCACTTTCGACAGCGTGCCCACATAGATCACGCAGCCGGCCCGGTCCAGGCTTTGCAAGGACGCCAGCGGCGCGCCCGCATAGCGGTATTCGCTGTCGTAGTCGTCTTCCACCACCCACGCCTTGTTGCGCGCGGCCCAGTCCAGCAGGGACAGGCGGCGCGCAAGGCTCATGCTCACGCCCAGCGGCATCTGGTGCGACGGCGTCACATAGGCCAGTTTCGCCTGCGGGCAGTGCGCCACACCGTAGGCCACGTCCAGCCCTTCGCCATCGACCGGCACCGGAAAGACACGGGCGCCGCTGGCGCGCAGCGGCCCACTGGCGCCGCGGTAGCCGGGCGACTCCATCCAGGCCGCGTCACCGGGCGAGAGCAGGATGGTCGACAGCAGGAACAGCGCCTGCTGCGAACCCGAGGTGATGACGATCTGCTGCGGCGTGCAGCGCACGCCGCGCGATGCCTGCAGGTACACGCACAGCAGTTCGCGCAGCGGCAGGAAGCCGGCCGGGTCGCTGTAGCCGAACTGGTGATCGGGCCGGCGCCAGCGCCGCGCTTCGAGCCGGTTCCACACGTCGAACGGAAAATGGTCGATGCGCGGCATGCCGACCCGGAACGCGCGCAAGGCGCTGCGGTGAAACGCCACCTGCTGCATCGCCGCCACCACATCCTGCCCGCGCGCGGACAAGGGGCGCAGCAGGCCGGTTGCCGCAGCCGCCGCTTTGGGCACGGGTACCGCGCGGCTGACAAACGTGCCGCGCCCCACCGCGCCGTCCAGATAGCCTTCGGCTGCCAGCAGCGCGTAGGCATTGAGCACGGTCTGGCGCGACACCGACAGCAGCGCACAGAACGCGCGCGTCGGCGGCAGTTGCGTGCCTGGCGCCAGCGTACCGTCGAGAATGGCGGCCTTCATGGCCGCATACAGCTGGCGGAACAGCGGTTCGGGCAGCGCGCGCTCGAGCGGCAGCGCAGCGATGATGTCGGCGACAAGCATGGGTGACCCTTGAATATTGGTAACCTGAAGATAGCACTAATTGGCTGTTTTAAATAGCCAACTGCAGCACTACAATCACGCCATCGCATTTATCCGGAGCACCGCCATGCAGCAGTTTTTCGCCACCGTCGCCTGGCAGCGCGACGGCCAGGATTTCACCGGCCAGCGCTACAGCCGCGGCCACGCCTGGCAGTTCGACGGCGGCCTGAGCGTGCCCGCCTCGTCGTCGCCGCTGTCGGTGCCGCTGCCGATGTCGGTGGCGGAAAACGTCGACCCGGAGGAGGCGCTGGTGGCGGCCACCTCGAGCTGCCATATGCTGTTCTTCCTGTCGCTGGCGGCGCAGCGCGGCCATGTCATCGACGATTACCGCGACGAGGCCGTCGGAGAACTGGGCAAGAATGCCGAAGGCCGGCTGGCCATGACGCGCATCGTGCTGCGCCCGCGCGTCGAATGGGCCGGCGATGCGCCGACGACCGAGGCGCTGGCGGCGCTGCATCACGACGCCCATGAACGCTGCTATATCGCCAGTTCGCTCAAGGCCGAGGTGCTGGTGGAGGCGCCCTGATGTACACCCCGAAAAGCTACCGCGAAGAGCGGCTCGATGTGCTGCACGCGCTGATGGCGGCCCATCCGCTGGGCGCGCTGGTGCGCATGGGCGAGGACGGTTTGTGTGCCGACCACCTGCCGTTCGAGATCGCCCCGCCAACGCCCGACGCGCCGTTCGGCACCCTGCGCGCCCACGTGGCGCGCGCCAATCCGCTGTGGCGCAGCAATGGCGCGGACACGCTGGTGATCTTCCAGGGGCCGCACGCCTACATCACGCCGGCCTGGTATGCGGCAAAAGAGATCAGCGGCGAGGAAGTGCCGACGTTTGACTACGCCGTGGTGCACGCGCACGGGCGCCTGCGCGTGATGGACGAGCGTGCCTGGCTGCTCGATTTTCTGGCGCGCCTCACCCGGCGCCATGAAGCGGATCAACCGCAGCCGTGGCAACTGGGCGACGCGCCGCCCGCGTATATCGACAAATTATTGAAGGCGATAGTCGGCATCGAAATTCCGCTGGCGCGGCTGGAAGGCAAATGGAAGATGGAGCAGAAAAACAGCCTGCAGGACCGCATGCGCGTGGCCCATGAACTGTCGCGCACAAGCATGCCGGAATCGTCACGCCAGCTCGGCGCGCTGATGGCAAAATCGCTTAGCGCAGCCAGCTGACGGCCGCCGAAAACGTCACGAACGACAGCGCCGTCGACACCAGGATGATGCGCGCGATGCGCGCCGTGTTGGCGCCGAAGCGCTCGGACAGCAAGGACACATTGCTGGCGCTGGGCAGGCAGGCCACCAGCACCATGCAGGTCAGCGCAAACGGATCAAGCGGCGCGCCCAGCGCAATGGCGGCGTGACCCGTACCCCACACCAGCAGCGGATGCAGCAGCAGTTTTTTCAGCGCCACCGGCACATACTCGTTCATCGGCGCCGCGTCCGCCGTGCTCATTTGCGAACGGGCCAGCACGGCGCCGATGGTAAACAGCGCCACCGGCGAAGCCGCGTCGGCCAGCAGGCCCACGGTCTGCGTCAGCGGCTTCGGTAGCGCCAGGTCCAGCCACGACACCAGCCCACCGAGCAGGATCGCCCACGGCATCGGATTGCCGGCCATGGCTGTCAAGGCGTTGAGCACGGCGGCGCGGCTGCCGTGCGCGCCGCCGCTGCCCACGCGCGACAGCGCGATGCACAGCGAACTGGTGACCAGCATGTCGACCACGATGGTGACGATCACGGGGCCGGACGAACGGGGACCCAATAACGTCAACAGCAGCGGCACGCCCATGAAACCCGTGTTCGGAAACGCCGCCACCAGCGCGCCGAAGGCGGCGTTGTTCCAGTCGATGCGGTGCGACAGCGTCATGGCCATCGTCACGCCCACCATGATGAGCGCGCACAGCAGGTAGACGCCGAACACGCTGGCGTCGAGCAGTTGCGCGACCGGCGTGGATGCGCCGAAACGGTACAGCATGCAGGGCAGCGCAAAGTACAGCACAAAGGCATTCAGGCCGGGAATGGCGGCCAGCGGCAGCAGCGAACGGCGCACGGCCAGGTAGCCGCACAGCACCAGGGCAAAGAAGGGAAAGGTGATGGCGAGGATGGTCAGCATGGCCAGCCATTGTAGCGGCAGGCAGGATGCCCCGATGGTCAATGCAAAAAAAAGGCCGCGAATGCGGCCCGAAGGAGGTCTGGAGCAATGCCCATCAAGCCGGCCCTACTTCGGCCTGAGCTGGGCGCGGATCTCGCCGGCCGGATAGGTGGCGCTGTGCACATTGACATACAGATTGCCGGCCAGGTAGCTCGCGTATTGCGACGGTGTCAGGCTGGTCTCGGTCGGCACGGCAAACATGCCGTCGCCCGCTTTCAGCAGCGGCACGATGGCCGGGCCATTGGCGCCAGGCGGCGCTTCGTGCAGATGGGCTGCCGTCGCCACCATGCCCGTAAAGCGCACGGTCCCCGTCACGCCGCGGTCAGGGCCGACATGGACATTGCTGCTGCCGCTGGCCAGGCTGGTATTGGCCGGCACGGCCTGCGCGCCGCTCAGGGTCACGTCGAGGCTGGCGGCCGGATGGGGCGCGCGGGCGCAGGCGGCCAGCGCCAGCGCCAGCGCGGCCACCACCCAGCCTGCGCGCGCGCGCAGCACGGTCATCCAGCCACGCCCGCAAGCGATGCAGCGCCAGCCCACACGGTTCAGGCCAGGTGGCCTTCCGCCACCCAGCCCCGGTTGGCGGCCACCGCTTTCGGTTTCGGCGCGATGCCGCTGCTTTTCTCGGCTTCCTCGATGATGTGGCGCATGCTGTCGCTGGCCGCAGGACCAGGGGCAAACGCATAGTATTCGTCATTGATGGGCAGGCCCGTCATGGCGTCGACCAGCACCGGATCGGCGGCCAGGCCCGTATCGCGGCTGGCGATCACCAGGCTGGCGCCTTCTGGCGCGAAGTTTTCATTGCCCCACGCGATAAAGGCCAGCAGCACCGGCTTGAAGGCCCGGCCGGACTTGGTCAGCACATAGTCGTAGCGTGGCGGCTTGGCGCAATACTGGCGGCGCGTCATCAGGCCGCCTTCGACCAGGTCGGCCAGGCGCCGCGTCAGGATGGTCGGGGCGATCTTCAGGCTTTTTTCAAACTCGTCGAAGCGCGTCTTGCCATAGAACGCCTCGCGCAAGATGAGGATGCTCCACCATTCGCCGACCTTGCCCAGGCTGCGCGCAATCGGGCATGGCAAAGTATTGAAGTTGGTATGTTTCATGATTATCTCCTCACGTAGTTGCAAAGCAACAATAAAAATCCATTGAACGACTGGTGTGACTATCAAATTGCTAGTGAGTATTCCCCCATGACAGGGCCTGAAAATACGCGAAAACTCACACTATTTATTGCTCAATTACAATATCTCTTGTTCCAATACCCCTAACCCGGTGTGACTAACGGTACTCGCCAGTTGCGTACAAACGCCTGCCCAATGTCCGTTACTGCCAGATGCGTCAACCATGAAATCCTTGAAACCTGTTTTGCTGCCAGCCCTGTTTGCTTTGTCTGCCCTGTCTTTTTGCCAGGCCACGACCGCCGGCACCATCGCGTCTAGCTCTTCCGCTTCCTTCCAGGCCACCTTCGTGGTACTGGAGTCCTGCACCATCGTTTCCCGGCGCAGCAACAGCAATCCGAGCGTGCGCTGCCAGCACAATTCCCCCTACCTGATCGAGCGCCATGCCGCTGCCGACGGCATGCTCAGCGTCGTCTTCTAAAAATAAATCGTCGCCGTCACCGTATCCTTGTAGTCGCCCGGTATCGGCGTCGTTTGCGCCGGCACCCGCCCATAGATCGTTACCGGCACGCTGTTGCCCGTACCCGTGCCGCTGACCATCGCCGTGCCATTCGTGCCATCGCCCCACAGCGGCCCATCGAGCGTGCCCGACAGGCGGTAATCGACGGTGGCGGCCGTCGCCGTGTTCTTCATCTTGCGCGCCGCCACATTGGCGCCCACCGTGCCGCCGTTCAGGGCGATCTGGTACGCGTTGTTGTTTACGCAGCGCACCGTCAGGGTGCTGGTGCTGCGCACCGAGCCGGTCAGGATGGTGGCGTTGGAAAACGCCATCGGCGTGGCCGTGATGGTGCAGTTGTTGATGGCCGTGGCCTTGACCGTGAAGCCGAAGCTGGCGCTGTTGCCCAGGCAGTTCGCTGGTGCGGCCAGGATGCTGATCGCATAGGTCAGCGTGCCGGCGCCCGCAAAGCTGGAGCTGTATTCGGTATCGCCGTTGTTTACCGTGGACACGGCCGCCAGCGATGCGCCGGCCGGAATCTTGCCGTAGAAACTGAAGTTCTGCGTCTTGGTGCCGCCCAGCGACAGCAGTCCCATCGACAGCGACACGGGCAGCGAGGACAGCGCGCCCGTCACGCCCGGTCCGCCCCAGATCGATGCCGGCGCATAGCTGGCGTCGACATACAGGTTGTACGGCATGCGCTGCGTGCCATTGCCCAGCGTGCGCGAGGCGGCCGACAGCGAATTGGTGCCCAAATTCAGGTTCACGCAGGCGCTGACATAGGCCGTCAGCAGCGGCGCCAGCGGCGCAAAGGTGCAGCTCAGCACGCCCGAGCCCGTCACCGTATAGTCGGCGCCCGAGATCGGCGAGACGGCACCGAAATTGGTGTCGACCACGCTGACCGAGCACGTGTTCTGTGCCTGGGCCGACGCGCCCCAGGCGCAGCCAAACGCGGCAACAAGCATGGTCAGCCAGCGGCGCATCAGCGGCCTCCCCCGGCAGCTGCCGGAGCCGGTTCGCTCGGACGCTTGACATTGCGGCAGCGCAGCGGACCGATTACCGGCAAGCCGCCCGCCGCCGGGCGCACATAGGCAAAGCGCACCACGCACAGCTGGTCGTCGGCGCCGATCCGCATTTCATTCTCGGCCGCCAGGTCGTCCACAAAGGTCACGCCGTCAAACCCCACCACCGTGCGCTTGCCGCTTTGCACATGCAGCACCGGCAGGCCGGCCGCCAGCGGCTGGGCGTCTTCGCCATGCACGATGATGGTGGCGGCGCTGTAGCGTTCGACCGGGAACGCGGCCAGCACGCCGGACAGGCTGCGCGGCACCACGTTGATGTTGGTGACCGGCACGCGCGCGTCGACATCGAGGCCGTCGGTGCCGATGGCGATCTGGTTGTTGCCGTAGGCATTCAGGTTCGGCACCAGCAGATAGCCGCTGCCGCCCGTCACGCCGATCTGGCGGTTTTCATGCAGCACCGGCACGCCGGCCACGCCGCCGGTCGACACCAGCGCAAAGCCGTTGCCGACCTGGCGCGCCGCGGCCAGGTGGCCGTCCATCAGCACCACCGCGCCGGACAGGCCAACTGCCGAGGCACTGCTCGATGCGCTGTGCTGCAAGCGGCCCGTCAGGCGGCCATAGTTGCCCAGGTATTCCAGCTGGGCCTGGCGGTAATCGAGGCCGCCCGAGCTGCCCGACTGCACCGCCCAGCCGAAGCCGCCGCCGAAGTCGGCGCTTTGCTGGGCCGTGAAACTGCGGCTGTCATTGTCGTTCTGGCGGCTGGCGCTGGCGCTGACGGAGACGTCGCCCAGCGCCATGCTGAGGCCAAAATAAAAGCCGCGCTGGCTGCTGTCGCGCAGGTCCTGGAACAGGCTGGCGTTCAGGAACACGCTCTTGAACAGCGTGGCCGTGTAGCCGAACGTGACCAGTTTCGACATGTCCACGCCAGGCGAGCGGTAGCTGATGTAGCTGAGATTGACGCTTTGCGCGCCCGGCAGCGGCAGGTTCAGCGAGAGACGGTCGGCCGCGCGCACCACCGGGCTGCCGTCGCGCGTGGCCACGTCGCCATAATGGGCGCTGGCGCGCGTGCTTTGCGCGTCGATGCTGAAGCCCGGACCCATGTACTGGTAGCCGGCGCTGGCCTGCATGCCCTTGTTCTGTCCGCCACTGGCGGCCAGCGAACCGTTGATGACGCCGCTTTGTCCCAGCCGCAGCAAGGCGCCGGCGCCCGCATTGAGCACGCCGCGCGTCAGTTCGGCATGGGCTTCGACGGTCAGGTTGTCGCTCACGCCATAGCGGCCCGAGGCGCTGGCAACGGGGTCGTCGGCATAGCCCCACGAACGCTGGCCGTAGTCGCGCCGCAGCACGCCCGCCTCGACCGAATAGTCGCTCAGCTCGCGCGCCAGCAGGCGCGTGTCGACATACAGCGGCAAGGTGGTCGTCACGCTGCGGCCCAGCGCATCGCGGGTGACGATGGTGGCCTGGCCGGCGCCATTGATGCCGCTGACCTGGTTCAGCACGAACGGGCCGCTCGGCACGCTGGCCGAATATTGCTGCACCCCGTTGACATACAGGCTGAGCGAAGACGGCACCAGCGCCGTGCCGTCAACCGAGGCGACGGGAAACGTCAGCAGGTCGGGACGCAGCTGGAAATTCTTGCGCCATTGAAAGCCGCCCATGCGCACGGCGCGGCTCCAGCTCAGCGACGACGAAATCAGGTCGCCCACCTGCCAGCTTTCCAGCGTTTCCGGGTCGGAATGGTTCCAGAACGTGTCGAAGCGCATGTACTGGCGCTGGCCGCTGCCCAGGCTGTAGGTGCCGGTATTGCTGAACACGCCGTTCCGGTTGAAGTAGCGCAGGTCGTTGAACAGCGCGCTGCGCCGGGTCTGGCCCAGCTCGGAATACAGTTCGTAATTGAGCACGGCGCCCGGCGTCACCTGCGACGGCGCGGGGCGGCTGGTGGCGCGCGCGCTGACCGTGTATGGCGCGCGCAGGCTGTCGTCGACGCGCAGCGCAATGCTCTGGCGCGCGGCGTCATAGTCGTAGCCGAGACCGGCAATGGAGTCGAGCGCCACCTCGGCCTGGCCGGACACGCCGAAGCGCGCCGGGTCCAGCCCGAGCTGCTGCAAGTTCTCCACGCTGCTGACCACGCCGTTGCCCTGGCGGGTAAAACGCATGATCAGTCCGGTTGCTTCGGCATTCAATATGACCTCCAGATACAATTCATCGGGCGCCGCATCGGGCGCCGCCGTGGCCGGCCCGGGATCGGCTCCTGACACTGCCACCACCGCCTCTGCCGCACCGGCCATCCGGACTGCCAGCATCGCCATCAGCACCATCGCGCAAGCCTGCCATGTCTGCATCCATCTCATGGGTTAACCCGGTTGAGCCAGCATGGGCCATGACGGCAGTAATCAAGGTGGTGTGGAATTTCGGGCAACGCTCACCTTTGCATTGACGTTTACGGCGATCGCCAGCGCGCCTTCCAGCGCGGCTTCCCTGGGCACGGGCAGGCGCCAGACGCGCATGCGGCCCGCCAGCACATAGCCGAACAGACCATTGCTGATCACAAAACTTTTTCCTGCCTGGTTGGTCAGGGTCAGGCTGCCGATCTGCGCATGGAAGTTGCCCGTGTTCTGCACACGCAGCATCCACTCGCCATCCTTGCGGTACACCTGCCAGTCGAGTACTTCCTTGCCGGGCGCGCCACTGGGCAGCACGAACACGGGCACCGAATAGCGCAGGCGGATATCGACGCCGCTGCGGGCCGGATCATCGTCGCGGCCCACTTCGTCGATCAGCACGCGATAGGTGCGCTCCTGCTGCGCGCTGGCCGCCTGCGTGCGCACCAGGCGGATGGTCTGCCGGCCGTTGGCGGCGATCTCGACAATGGGAGGACTGGCGACCAGCTCCTGGGTCGGCGACATGGCCTCTTCGCCATTGGCCTGGTCCCACAAAAACACGCGCACCTGGCCGAACAGCGGCGCATCGCCGAGGTTCTGCAAGGTGATGCCGGCCGAGGTCTGCTCGGCCCGCATATTGATGGTGACGGGAGAAATCTGCAGGTTGGCAGCCCCTGCCGTTTCAACTCCAGCGATGCCCAGCAGCAGCATCGTCAACAGGAGAAAAGTACGGCGGGCCGTCATGAGCTGCCCACTTTAAAAATACACCGTCGCCGTGATGGTCGACTTGTAGGTATCGGGAATCGGCGTGCTTTGCGGCGGCACCTGGCCATACACCGTGATTGGCTGCGCCACGCCGCTGCCCGTGCCGCTGTGGGTATCGGTACCCTGCGTATTGCCCCAGACGGTGGCGCCGGCAGCCTGGAACAGGTTGTATTGCACGGTGGCCGTATTGCCGCCAGTACCGGCCAGATAGCGGGTGGTGCCGACCGAGCCGGCGCCGGTACCGGCATTGAGGCCCACGTTGTACGGCGTGCTGTTGGTGCAGGTCACGTTCAGGGTGGTGCTGACGTTGACGGCGCTGGCCAGCACGCCCTGGGTCTGGCCGAAGTCCAGCGGCGCGGCGGCGATGACGCAGTTGGCGACGATCTTCAGCGTCACGTCAAAGGTGGCGGTATTCGAGCCGTTCAGATACGTGGCGGCATTGCTCACGCCAGGCAAGACGGCAGCGATCAGGGACATGGCGACCGCAGCGGCGGCGAAAGGGGAAAATTTAGCGCGTAACATACTACCTCCTGATGATCAGACATCAAAAAATGGCCTCTCTCTTGAAGAGGCGCGAGGATAGTCACGGTATTGCCGGCGTTTGTCGGGCACGCAAACCAGGACAACAAATTCAAGTGCTGGCAGCCAAAATTCTTGGGCTTTCAGCATCCTTGCCTGAATGGCAAAGCAGATTTTTTCGTAAGCCACATTGCTTTAAATCAATCTATGACTGGATTATTAGTCATCCAGAAAATTGCTGCTTCTTAACGCGGTGAAACATCTTTTGATTTGAGAGAAAAGCAGATAATTTTTTAAAAGCAGGGCATAATAAACCACATCTTGCTTATTGGTTAACTCATCCACGCCATGTCGATAGCCAGCGAAACAGGGAAAAAAAACATCTTGATCGTGGACGATTCCGCGTTCGAGCAGCGCATGCTGACGGAGCTGTTAAGCGACGAACCCTATCGTTTCAGCGTGGCCTACAACGGCTACCAGGGCTACCAGCTGGCACTGGCCACCCACCCCGACCTGATCCTGCTCGATGTGCGCATGCCGGAAATGGATGGCTTTACGGCCTGCCGGCTGCTCAAGGCCAATCCGGAAACGGAACACATTCCCGTCATCTTTCTGAGCGGCGCCGATGCCGTCAATGAGCGCATCACGGGGCTGCAGGTGGGCGGCGTCGACTATATCTCCAAACCGTTTACCCCGGCCGAACTGGCCGCGCGCATCCATATCCACCTGAGCCTGATGCGGCGCGCCAACAGCACCGCGCCACCTGCCGCGCCGGCCAGCGACAAGCCGCCCCAGCATCCCGACCTGGTGTTCGTCAACGCCGTCAAGCAGCTGATCCTCGACAACCTGGGCAGCTTGCCCAACCTGTCCGAAATCGCCCGCAGCGTGGGCACCTACCGTGAAAAACTGACCCTGATGTTCCGCGAACAGACCGGCATGACCGTGTTTGCGTTTATCCGCGAAGCGCGCATCGCGCGCGGCGTGGAACTGCTGCAACAGACCGAGATCGACGTGCAGGATATCGCCCTCTTGATCGGCTTTCATAACGCCGGCAACTTCGCCACCGCCTTTCGCGAACGCATGGGCGTCACCCCCAGCGCCTACCGCCAGCGCCTGCAGGAGCAGCGCGGCGGCCAGCAGATGCCGGCGCCGCACTGACCTCTTTTTACACCGTCTTCAGAACTTGTAGTTCAGTTTCAGCGACGCGAAGCGTCCGCGCGGATCGGCCTGCGTGTAATCGAAACCGGAGGCCGAGTAATCCCATGGCGCGCGCTTGTTGGCCAGGTTCTGCACGATGAAGCTGACGTTGGCCTGTGGCGTGACCTGCCAGCTGGTATTGATGTCGAACGTGCTGAAGGCCGCCACCGATTCGTCCAGGTGCGTGTTCTGCGCATAGCTGCCCACATAGTTCCAGGTCAGGGTCGAGCTCCACTTGCCCTGCTCCCAGGTGGCCGAACTGACGCCGCGCCATTTCGGGATCGAGCCGAAGTAATTGGTGCCGGCGCCGTCCGTCAGCGCCGCGCCGTCCGACAGCGGCTCGGCAAAGCGCAGCACCCGGCTCAGCTGCCCGGCCAGCGTCAGCTTGCCCCAGTCCTGGCTGGCGAAGCGCTGGCGCAGGTCGAGGTCGATGCCGGACACGTCGCGCTGCCCCTGGTTGCGGTACTGGCGGTACAGGGTGGTGATGCGCCCGTCCGCGTCGCGCGTGACCTTGCCCGGCGCGCCAGCCTCGTTGGCGATGGTGGTGACGGCGCTCTCGGTGCCGATCACGCCGTCCTGGCGGATGCGGTAGTAGTCGAGGCCGATGCTGGCGTTGCTGGTCGGCGAGATCACCACGCCCAGGTTGATGTTTTTCGAGCGCTCGGGACGCAGTTCGGTATTGGCGATGGTAATGGCCGTCACGCCGCGCGCCTGGGTCGGCGTCTGCGGGTCGCGCGGATCGATCACGCTCAGGTAGCTGACCGCCGTGCTTTGCGTGATCTCGGGCAGCGACGGCGCGCGAAAGCCGCGCGAGGCCGTGCCGCGCAGCAGCAGCCACGGTGCCGCTTGGTAACGCGCGGACGCTTTCGGCGAGAACGCATTGCCGAAATCGCTGTAGTGGTCGGCGCGTCCGGCCAGATTGACCGACAGCTCTTTCACCACCGGCACGTTGAATTCGGCAAACAGGGCCGACACGTCGCGCGCGCCGTCGATGATATTGATGGCCGGGCGCAGCTCGGTGCCCGACAGCACGGCGCTCGAGGTCTGCGAGTCCATTTTTTCGCGGCGCCACTGCGCGCCGGCCGCAAAGCCGAGCGGACCGGCCGGCAGTTCGGCTATGTCCTTGGCAGCCGACACATCGAGCGTGTCCAGCGTCGAGCGGGCCGGGCGCAGGGTCGACAGGCGCAGCCGGTTGCGCACCGCCTCGCTGTTTTGCGACTGGTCAAAGAAATTGTAGCTGCCGTCGGCCAGCACTTTTTCGAACTCGTAGCGGTTGACGAAATTCTGCACGGTTTCCTTCAGCTCGCTGCTGGAATGCCCGACCGAGGCATCCCAGTCCCAGCCCGCCAGCGTGCCATTCAGGCCGGCCAGCGCGCGGTAGAACGTCACCCTGTCCTGCTTCATGCGCGGCCCCAGGTCGAACAGCGTGGCCGTGAATGGCAGCGGCGTCGCGCCCGGATTGTTCGGATGGCCCACCGGCAGGATCACCGGGATCGTGTCGAGCGCCTGGGTGGCGTTGTTCCATACGCGCGTGGCGCTGTTGACGGTCAGCGGCGCGCTGAAGGTCTGGTCGGCGCGCGAATAGCTGTGCAGCAGGTCGACGTATGCCTCGGTCTCGGCATTGACCTTGAAGGTGGCGCGCGCGGCCGTGTGCACGCGCTTGATGCCGGGTATCAGCGTCTTGTACGGCGACGGATTGTAGGCCAGCACCTGGCCCGCCTTGCCGGGCGTGATGGCGCCGTAGTCGGCCAGTTGCAGCGGCCCCTGCACGCCGCCCAGGGTGCGGGTCGGGTCGGAGCCGGCATAGTTGGTGATCGCCCAGCCCAGGCTGCCGCGCTGCTGATTGCGGAAGTCCGCGTCGCGCATCCACGCCACGTCGCTTTGCTGCAGCTTGTCGCGCTCCTGCGCGTCGATCGACAAGACCACGCTGTAGCCGTCGTCCTGCAGCTTGCCGAAGCCCGTCTGCAGCGCCGCGCTTTTCTCGCTCTGGCCGGTGCCCTCGGTCGAGCCGCCCAGCTGCGCGGTGAGCTCGGTGCCGGTGAATTCCTTGTAGAGAATGATATTGACCACGCCGGCCACCGCATCGGAGCCGTAGACGGACGAGGCGCCATCCTTGAGCACCTCGATGCGCTGCACCGCCGCCATCGGCAAGCTGTTGAGGTCAACGAACGTCTCCTGCAGATTCTGCGCCGTGGCATAGCTGGCCACGCGCTTGCCGTTGACCAGGATCAGCGTGTTTTTCTGGCCGATGCCGCGCAGCGACAGGCCCGAGGTGCCGGCCGAAAAGCTGCCCGTATATTGTTCGTTGTAGCTGTTGCCGCTGTTGGCGGAAATGGCGCGCAGCACTTCGGCCACGCTGGTCTTGCCGCCCGCTCTCAGCTCCTTGGCGGTAATGACCTGCACGGCGCTGGCGCCTTCTTTTTCGCTGACGCGGATATTCGAGCCGGTGACATTGACGCGCACCATCTCTTCCTGCGCATGGGCGTACGATGGAAAGGCGGCGGCGATGGCGAGACTGGCGGCGAGTGGTTTGAACATGGTTTCCTCTTGATGGGAGATGGCCTTTTCCGGATAAAAAAGGCGTACGGGGGCCTGCTGGCCGAGGGGTTACCTCAGCCAACGGACAGCGACAGTGGGGGTGTGATGCGACTACGGGATGCGGCGGCGTGCCCGCATCGGCATGCGGCTGCACGGCGATGGCGGGACGGTAGAAAAATAGCTGAACAAGGTAAAACGCGACATGAAAGACACCGGTGAGCGGAGAACACCCACTATATCGCGGCGTCTTTCAAGCTGGAACGAATTAAAAATTGATTGTATATACGTTTTGAGTCTAAAGACTCAGGCGACAGCACTGGCGGCAGCGGCGGCCGCCGCCCTGCGCGCCTGCAGGTTCCACCAGTACCATGACACCAGCGCATTGATCCAGTAGGCCGCATACAGCACGGCCGTCAGGTGCAGGCCGCGGCTGTAGTACAGCGGCACGGCCACTGTATTGACCAGCAGCCAGAAGCCCCAGGTTTCCAGGCGCCGGCTCATCAGCAGGAACTGCGCGATGATGCTGAACACCAGCACGGCCGAATCGATGAATGGCGCGTAGGCATTGGTCCAGGTATGCAGCAGCATGCCGTAGATGACGACGGCGGCCACGCCGGCCGGCACGATCCACGCCAGGCTGCGCCAGCCGGTGCGCGTGATCGGCAACGGTTTGCCCCCCGCGCCGCGCCGCCATTGCAGCCAGCCGATGGCGCAGGTGACGATAAAGAACAGCTGCAGCAGCACGTCCGCATACAGGTTGACCTGGTAGAACAGCACGGCGAACAGCACGCAGCCCACCATGCCGATCCACCAGGAATGAATATTGTTGCGTCCGGCCAGGACGATGGAGACGGTCATCAGCACATTGGCGGCGATTTCGAGTGGAGGAGTCAAGCGGGCTTCCTTTGCGATGGGGGACACCGCGCCACTATAGCGGATTTATGCAGCCTCGGCGCTTGACTTCCTTTACCATTCTGTCACATTGACTCTTGGTTAGATAGCGAATGAAACTCCCTTGGAAAAGATGCCCCTGCGCCAGCTGCTGATCGCCGCCTTCCTGCCTGTCTGCGCCCTGCCGGCCACGGCCTGCCGCATGACGATGGCGCTCGACCAGTGGCTGCCGTATCTGTACCGCGATGCGCAAGGCCGCGACACGGGCCTGGACCTGGAACTGGTGCGCGCCATTTTCAGCGAGGCCCACTGCACCCTGGTCACCTTGCCGGAACTGCCGGCGGCGCGGCGCCAGTTGCTGTTCCGAAAGGGCGGCCTCGACATGATGCCGGCCGCCTCCCCGACCGGCGAGCGCGAAGCGTATGCACGCTTTACCATCAGTTACCGCAACGAGACGGTCGGCATCTTCGGCAAGCCGGGCAGCGCCAGCGCAAGGCCGCCGATTGCCAGCATCGCGCAGCTGGTGCGCGGCAAGGCCACCCTGCTGGCGCCCAGGGTCGGCTGGTACGGCGAGGAGTATGCGGCAGCCCTGCCGGCGCTGGAGAACAGCGGCCGCCTGAACCAGTTCGGCAGCTTCGAGCAGGGCCTGCGCATGTTCGAAGCCGGCCGCGCCGACCTGTTGATGGGCGACGTGCTGGCCATGCGCCACGTGGCGCGCCAGCAGGGCGTGGCGCTGTCTGCCGTCCCCTTCGTGGTGCGGCACGCGCCCGTGGCGCTGATGCTCAACGCGCGCACCACCAGCAGCGCCGACCTGGCGCGCCTGAACGGCGCCATCGCCCAGCTGGAGCGGCGTGGCACGCTGGCGGCCATCCGGGCGCGCTACGAGCACCCGCACCACTGAGCACCCACCATCAGCGGCTGCCGTCGTGCTTCACCCTCCCCGCCAATAACTGCTGCAAATGATGCTTGCCGGCCCGGCGCGCCGCGCGCGGCGACGCTTCCGATTGATGCGCACCGGCGCCGCCGCGCAGCTTGGCGGCCGCCACCAGCGGATTGCGCGGCTTCGGTGTTTTCAGTTTCATTTTCATGGTGGCTCCTTTCAGCCCTTGATGCAGACGACCTGGCGCAAGGTATGCACCACCTCCACCAGATCGCTCTGGTGCGCCATCACCGCATCGATATCCTTGTAGGCGGCCGGGATCTCGTCGATCACGCCGCCGTCCTTGCGGCACTCGATACCCTGCGTCTGCGCGATCAGGTCGAAGCGGTCAAAGCGCCGCTTCGCCTCGCTGCGGCTCATGCTGCGTCCGGCCCCGTGCGAGCATGAACACAGCGACTGGGGATTGCCCTTGCCGCGCACGATAAAGCTGCGCGCGCCCATGCTGCCGGGGATGATGCCCCACTCCCCTGCCTGCGCCGAAATGGCGCCCTTGCGCGTCACGTACAGCGCCTCTTTGGCGTGGGTTTCCTGCGCAATGTAGTTATGGTGGCAGTTGATCGCTTCGCCGTCGAGCCGGAACGGCGGCGCACATTTCGCCAGTACTTCCAGCACCAGCCGCATCATTTCGCTGCGGTTGAGCAGCGCATAATCCTGCGCCCAGCCGACCGCTTCCACATAGTCGTCGAACACGGCCGAACCTTCGCTGACATAGGCCAGGTCCGCATCCGGCAATTGAATTTTATGGCGCCGCATGTCCTTCTGCGCGGCGGCGATAAAGTAGCGGCCGATCGCATTGCCGATGCCGCGCGAACCCGAATGCAGCATGACCCACACGCGCTGCTCTTCGTCGAGGCACAGTTCAATAAAATGGTTGCCGCCGCCGAGCGTGCCGGCCTGGCAGATCCAGCTGCGCTCGAACTGGCGCAGCATTTTCGCAATGCCGGGGTGGCGCCCGACGATGCGCAGCAGACGGTCGTTCAGGGGCCGCGTGGCACGCGCCTGGCGCGAACCCTGGACCTTGCTCCAGTCGTGCTGTTCGAAGCCGACCGGCACGGCCGCTTCGATGCTGCTGCGCAGCCGCGCCAGGTTGTCGGGCAAATCGCTGGCCGTCAATGTCGTGCGCACGGCGTTCATGCCGCAGCCGATATCAACGCCGACGGCGGCCGGAATAATCGCGCCGCGCGTGGGAATCACGCTGCCGACGGTGGCGCCGATACCGGCATGCACATCGGGCATGGCGGCAACAAACGGATGGACGATGGACAGGCTGGCGATCTGCTCCAGCTGGCGCAGTGCCTGCGCGTCGATATCGTCGGTAAAAATGTGCACGGGTACTTGAAAGCCGTGCAGGGTGTGATGAATGGGCATGCGTAAAACCTTGGGTGTGCCCGGGTTTCGTATGCCGGCGCGCCTGAAAAACGCGCGCCAGAAAGACAAAACCCCGGCGAGTTTCCTCGCCGGGGTTCTGGAAGGAACGCCGGCTCGGGATCGATGACCCCGAGCACAGCATGCACGGGGCTAGTGGTGATTCAAATTGTGGCTAGCCTGGTATTGCATGCTGTTTCCTTTCATTGTTGGGTGGATAAACTGACCGAGCCATGATTCTGCGCCACCGTTGCCGCATGTGTCAACCGGTGAGATGGCAAAACAATCATGTGTTGTAAAAAACATGACCTTGCTGTGCTTCGCCTTCCATGGGTATTTCTATCTGTTCCTGGTGGCAGGAGGTTTTTAAGCGGTAACATGAAGTGTCCGGAATGGTGGAGAGAAGATGAAGATGCGTTGTACGGGACTGATGATGTCCATGCTGCTGATGAGTTCCACGGTCCGTGCCGAAGACCTGTTTCCGGCAAAGCCAGCGAGTTTCAAAGCGTGCTACGACGCCGGACAGGCCTGGATACGCGCGCGGATGCCCGAACTGAACGCCAGCCCGAAACCTTCCCGCTACGAATTCAATTCCGACCTGGCCGCATGTACCGGGCGCGTGCCGGCACTGGCGGCATTCAAGTGGCCGGCCGACCTGGCTTACCGCGCCAGGGCGCCCTACAAGAATTTTTTCACGCAGGATGCGCGCGGGAACTGGATCGTGGCGAGTTACTCCGAATCGTCCGATTCCCCGGTGACCTATTTGCGCATGCCTAAAAATGGGACCGCGGCTGAGGTGATTTCTTCGGTGCCGCTGAACGGCCATTTTTTCGGTTTCGACTTTGCAGCCTACGACATGGATAAAGCCGGCCGCGCCTTCGGATCGTTGACAGCTTTTCTGACCAGGGATGCATCTGCGCTTTACTTCGAACTGCTCGGACAGGTTAATGGCGTCGGGCGGCTGCTGCTGCAGAGCCAGCGCGAAGTCATCGCATTCGATACCACGAAAAAGACCTGGTTCTGGAGAAAGTGCCTGTTGCAGCTGGCGCCAGCTCCCGGCAATGACCTGCCAAAACTCATCGAGAAGTGTCGCACCAGCGATGGTGCGGACGTCGCGTCTGTCGTGCACGGTTCTGAGACTTCCACGCGCGCCCTGACCAGCAAAACGCTGCAGTGGAACGGCACGTCCTTTGAGGAGGGCGAGCCCACTGCTTGGCTGGCGAGGCGCAACGCCGCTCCCGTCAAGTTCCCCGCCATCCTGACGCGCACGATCAAGGGTGAGGTGAAGGAGCAGGATGGCCTGCAGTTTCGGCGGGTCACGCAAACGCAAGGACCGAAGGGCCGCCAACCGGTCGTGACAAATGAAATGATCGAAATAGTGACAGGCGTGGCCCCTGAGCCAGCGCGCAAAATAAATGAGGACATCGCCAGCACCGTTGCCGGCGCAACCGATGGCATGATCGAACCGGAAGTCAGGGACGATGATGGAACCCGGACGTTCCATTACGGCGAACTCATATCGAAGGCTGATGTTGTGAGCTTCGCGCGCGGTGTGGTCGTGATACGTTTTTCTTCATCGACGATGGCGCCTCTGCAGAGAAGCTACGATGAGACGGCGTATGTTCTGTATGACGCCACCTCCGGCATTCGGCGGGACATGTCTTCGCTGTTTGAAACGCCGCGCGAGCTTGACTTGTTTGCTTACGGAGCAACGGCACGGTTCAAGGGAAAGACGCAGTACCTGTTTCCAAAACGGTGGTTCGTCAGGGACGCCGGGCAGTCGACCGGATCTCTGGTCGTGATTCCCAAACCGGGCGGCCTCGAAGTTCTCGCCGGCGACGTGTTTGGCGGCCACTATGTCGAAGCATCATGGGGCATCGTGCCCGATGCCGGCATCGCTGCGGCCTTGCGGGCCGGGCAGCTGCAACCCCGCATCCAGTGTGCACCCGGGATGGAGCGCCCGGAGGAAGAGCGGCTGTGTGCGGAAAAGCTGGCTGGCGAATACGAGGCCTTGCTGCAGCAGTGGCAGGCGCGCCTGGAAGCTGTTGCGGGGAACTCCGCAGCGGCCGAAAAGCTGAGCGAGGATCACGCGGCGCTGATGGAAAAACTGGGCGCCTGTCCCGAAAAGGACCGCGCTTGTCTCAAGCAGCGCCTGAGCGAACAGTCAGCAGCCCTGAAATAAGCCGGCCTGGCAACCGTCCCGGCAACCTTCGCCGCTAGCGGATCGTGCCAGGCGCTGGCGCAGCCTGCCCGGCCTCGCCGGCCTTGGCCTGTTCCTCGCCTTTTTCTCTGGCGATGCGCGCGTCCAGCTTGGCCTCGTTTTTGGCCGCGTAGTTGCGGCACGCCTGTGGATCGACAAACGGATTCGGCGACGCGCCCATCACCAGCTGCGCGAGCTTGCGGTCGGCGCCCGAATGGTCGGGATGGGCGGAAATCAGGATGTCGCACGGCAGCTTTGCGAGGTCCTGCATCACGCGGCGAAACGCCGGCGTCAGGTCGGCATGGCGCTCGTCGGCCAGGTAATGAAAATTGTCGGCCGCCACCGGCGTCAGGCTGGCGCCGAACACCACGTTCAGGCAGTCGCTGCGCGCCTCATCCTCGCACGAGACCCAGGTCCAGCTAGTGCTGCCCGGCGTATGGCCGGGCGTATGGTGGGCCGTGACGGCCAGTTCGCCCAATTGCAGCGTTTCGCCATCGGCGACTTCGCGCACGTTTTCCACCGCCGGCATCGGGTCGATTTCGCCGGCCTGCGGGTCTTCGTCCAGCACTTTCCCAGCGCGCAGGGCCTGCGCGCCCAGCGGGCTGGCCACCACCTGCGCGCCGCTGTCGCGCGCCAGCGCGGCGATGCCGCCGGAATGGTCGAAATGCGCTTCCGTATTCAGGATGAACTTGATGTCCTCGACGCGAAAACCGAGTTCCTCGATATTTCCCTTGATCGCCGCCACCGATTGCGGCAGCGCGCCGTCGATCAGCACCAGGCCGGCCCCGGTATGGATCAGCACCACGCTCAGTCCCCCTACGCCCACGTAATACGTGTCGCCATGGATGCGCACCGGCTGCTGCGGGCGGTTCCACTGCTCGGCGTAGGGCGAGGCGATGGGACGGGTCAGGGGATCGTCGGCGGCCTGCGCCAGGGCGGACCCCGGCAGCGGCAGCAGGGCCAGCGCGGCGCACAGCGTGGAAAAGGCGAAGGATGGCATGCGGCTCCAGTCAGGTGATATTTTTTAGTGAATACAGAGTACCGTTGCCATCGCGCGCCGGTCAAGCTTGCGTTACGATGGATGCTTGTCCACTGCCGCGCACCTTGCGCCTGTTAGCCATGCGCCTGCTGATTTTGTCCGACCTGCACCTGGAAGTGTGGCGCGAAGATGCGCCCGCGATCGACCTGTCCGGCCGCCCCGATGCGGTCATCCTGGCCGGCGATATCGACACGGGCAGCAACGCGATTGCCTGGGCCGCGCGCACCTTTGGCGCGCTGCCGGTGCTGTACGTGCATGGCAATCACGAAGGCTATGGCCATCAGCTGGAACAGATGCAGGCAGCGATCCATGACGCCTGCGCCAGCGCCAATGCGCACGGCGCCGATATCCGCCTGCTCGATGGCGACGCGGTGGAATTCAATGGCGTGCGCTTCCTCGGTGCCACCTTGTGGACCGATTTCCTGCTGTTCGGCGAAGAGCGCCTGGAAGAAGCCTTGAGCGCTGCGCAAAGCTATATGCCCGACTACCAGCGCATCGGCACCGGCGGCACTGCTCCCCGCCTGCTGTGCGCGCAGGACACGGCAGCCCTGCACGCGCGGCACAGGACCTGGCTGTCAGAGCAGCTGGCGTTGCCGTTCGACGGCCGCACGGTGGTAATCACGCATATGGCACCCTCGATGCGCTCGGTCGAGGAACAGTACGCCACCAACCTCGGCTCGCCCGCCTTTGCCTCGCGCCTCGACGAGCTGGTGGCGCAGGCGGACCTGTGGGTGCATGGCCATATGCATGCCTCGCACGACTACCGCATAGGGGAGTGCCGCGTGGTCTGCAATCCGTGCGGCTACCGGTGGCCCGACGGCACGCCGGAAAATGAACAGTTCAATCCTGGCCTGACTGTCGAGCTCATCGGATGAGCATCGGCCCGGCAGCTGGATCAGCGCCCCGGCCTGGATGGCACGATCCTGGTCAGACCTGCCGTTTCTTCGCCGGTATTGCAGCGTAGACGTGCCGCACATCTTCATCGATATGTATCACCTGCGCCGGTGTTCCCTCGAACACGGGCGCAAGCAGCATGGGGCGCAGATCGCCGCTTGTCACTGCCGCATCGAGAAATACCAGCAGGTCAGTGACGCTGGCCTGCACCATGCGGCCCTGGAAAATAACGCGCTTGCCGGCATGCGCCACCAGCTTGTGCGCCACGTAATAGGCGGGCGCCGTCAACTGCATCTGCAAGGCGGCCATCGAATCGCATGCGACCAGCGGGCAGCCGCGCAGGACCGGCGCCAGCATGCTGAAAAACAGCGCGTCGGCGTCCGGCCCCGGCGCGACGTCCTGTTTTGCCAGCGCCGCAAAGGTGTACTCGCTCTTCATGCGCCCGTGCCCTGACAGAGGATGTGCTGGCAGACGCGCGCGTATTGGGCTTTCATGTGGCAAAGCCTGGCACGGCAATCAAGGCCTATGCGCCAGGATAGATTCATCGATCTGGTCGATCGCCGTCACGCCGGTCAGCGTCATGGCCACCCGCATTTCACGGGCAAAGATGTCGAGCAGGTTTTCCACGCCATGCCGCCCATCCGCCGCCAGCGCATAGACCGACGAGCGTCCCAGCAGCACGGCGCGCGCGCCCAGCGCCAGCATGCGCACCACGTCGAGGCCCGAGCGCACGCCCGAATCGGCCAGCACCGCCAGGTCGCTGCCGACTGCCTGGGCGATTTCCGGCAGCGCGCGAGCGGTCGACAGCACGCCGTCGAGCTGGCGACCGCCATGGTTCGACACGACGATGCCGTCGGCGCCGAAACTGACGGCATCCCTGGCATCGTGCGGATCGAGGATGCCCTTGATGATCATCGGCCCCTTCCAGAAGTCGCGTATCCATTCCAGGTCGCTCCAGCTGATCGACGGGTCGAAGTTATTGGCCAGCCAGCCGATATAGTCTTCCAGGGTGACGGCCTTGCCCAGGTAACTGGAGATATTGCCCAGGTCGTGCGGACGTCCCATCAGGCCGACATCGAATGCCCAGGCCGGCTTCGTCATCGCCTGCAGCATGCGGCGCGATGCGGCATACGGTCCGGACATGCCGGAATGCGCATCGCGGTAGCGCGCGCCCGGCGTCGGCATGTCCACCGTAAACACCAGGTTTTTCACGCCGGCCGCCTGCGCCCGTTCCAGCGCGTTGCGCATGAAGCCGCGATCCTTCAGCACATACAGCTGAAACCAGATCGGCGCGCTGCTTTGCGACGCGACTTCCTCGATCGGGCATACCGACACGGTCGACAGGCAATACGGCACGCCCTTGCCGGCAGCGGCCTGCGCCGCCTGCACTTCGCCGCGGCGCGCATACATGCCCGTCAACCCGACCGGGCTCAGAACCACGGGCATGGCCAGCTTCTGGCCGAACAGTTCCGTTTCCAGGCTCAGCGCGCCGACATTTTTCAGGATGCGCTGGCGGAGGCTGATCGCCGCCAGGTCGGCGGTATTGGCGGCCAGCGTATGCTCGGCATAGGCGCCGCCGTCGATATAGTCGAACAGGAAGCGCGGCAGCTTGCGGCGTGCCGCTTCGCGGTAGTCGGAGGCGGAAGAAATGATCATGAGGAGTCGAGCCAATGTTTGGACCTGAATAGGGTAAGCTTGCGTTTGCCATGATGCAAACAACTTATTTTTCTACCATCCAGTCGCAAATGGAATACAGATGAATCTACGAACCTTGCGGATCTTTGTCGAGGTGGTGCGCCAGGGCGGGTTTTCGCAGGCGGCGGCCACGGTGTCGCTGACCCAGTCGGCCGTCAGCAAGGCCGTCAGGACGCTGGAAGAGGAACTGGGCCTGCCACTGCTGAACCGCCTCGGCCACCGCATCGAACTGACGCCGGCCGGCGACATCGCCTACCGCCGCGCGCAGGCCATGCTGGCCGAACGCCAGGATCTGCTGGTCGAACTCGATGAGCTGAAGGGATTGCAACGGGGCGTGCTGCGCATCGGCATCCCGCCGGTCGGCAGCGGCGTGGTGTTTGCCGCCATGTTCGCCGCCTACCGCAGCCGCTATCCGGCCATCGAGATCGCCCTGCTGGAGCATGGCGGCCAAAAACTCAACCAGTGCCTGCACGACGGCGAAATCGACGTGGCGGCCATCCTGGCGCCAGTCCACGCCGACTTCGATTTCCAGGAAGTGCGCATCGAGCCGCTGGTGGCGCTGATGTCGGCCAGCCATCCGCTGGCCGGCAGCGAACGCGTCGACTTCACGCAACTGGCCACCACGCCCTTTATTCTGTTTGAAGGCGGCTTTGCGCTGAACCGCATCATTCTCGACGCCTGCGAGCGCCGCGGCATGCAGCCGAAGATCACCGCGCGCAGCGCCCAGATCGACTTTATCGTCGACCTGGTGGCGGCGGGATTGGGCGTGGCATTTTTTCCGCGCATGCTGGCGGAAAAACACCGGCGCGCGGCTATCTGGCTGGCGCCGCTCGACGAACCGCACACCGACTGGCACATGACGCTGGCCTGGCGCCGGCAGGCGTACCTGCCGCCAGCGGCGCGGGCCTGGCTGGAACTGGCGGCGCAGATGCAGCAATAGAAGCTGCTGCCAGCGACTCAGGCAAACTTCTTGAAATCCGGCTTCCTCTTTTCAAAGAACGCCGTGAACGCTTCCTTCGCTTCCGGCCCGCCCAGCATGGCGCTGAACTGCTGGTTTTCTTCCGCGATCGCCGCCTTGATCGGCTCCATGCGGCTTTGCTTCATCAATCGCTTGGTGGCGCGGATCGAGGCAGCCGGCAGGGCCACCAGCTTGGCGGCCTGGGCCTGCGCGAACGGCATCAGTTCGTACAGCGGCAACACTTTCGACACCAGCCCCATTTCCAGCGCTTCCTGGGCCGGGAACGACTCGCCCAGCATCAGCTTTTCGGCCGCGCGCGGGTAGCCGGCCAGCTGCGTGAACAGCAGGCTGGAAGCAAATTCCGGGCACAGGCCCAGCTGGGTAAACGGCATCGAGAAGCTGGCGTTGTCGGCCGCGTAGACCAGGTCGCAGTGCATCAGCATGGTGGTGCCGATGCCGATCGCCGGACCGGATACTGCCGCCACCACCGGTTTGCTGCAGCCGTACAGCGCGCGCATGAACTGGAACACCGGGCGGTCATGGTCGACCGAGCCGTCTTTCGGGCGCGCCGTCTTCATGAAGTCGTCGAGGTCATTGCCGGCCGTGAAAATCTCGCGCTTGCCGCACAACACAATGGCGCGCACTTCGTTGTCGGTTTCGGCCGCCAGCAGCGCGTCGGCCAGGGTCTGGTACATCGCGCCGGTAATGGCGTTCTTGCGTTCCAGGCGGTTGAATTCCAGCGTCAGTATGCCGTCGCTCTTGCTGCACAAAATATCCATGTCGTCTCCAAAAAGATAAAGGGCGCCGAGGAGGTTCCGCAGCGCCCTGTTTTATTGCTTCAGTCCGTCAAACTTATACGCGCTCAAAAATCCCGGCCGCGCCCATGCCGGCACCGACGCACATCGTCACCATGCCGTACTTCTGCTTGGTGCGCTGCAGCGCGTGGATCACGGTGGCGGCGCGGATGGCGCCGGTCGCGCCCAGCGGGTGGCCCAGGGCGATCGCGCCGCCCATCGGGTTCACTTTCGACGGGTCCAGGCCCAGGTCGCCGATCACGGCCAGCGCTTGTGCGGCAAACGCTTCGTTCAGTTCGATCCAGTCCAGCTGGTCCTGCGTGATGCCGGCGGCGGCGCAGGCGGCGGGAATGGCGAACTTCGGACCGATGCCCATGATTTCAGGCGGCACGCCGCGCACGGCGAACGACGAGAACTTGGCCAGCGGCGTCAGGTTATGCTCGCGCAGGATTTTTTCGCTGACGATCAAGAGCGCACCGGCGCCGTCCGACATCTGCGAGCTGTTGGCGGCGGTGACGCTGCCCTTGGCGGCAAATACCGGTTTCAGCCTGGCCAGCGACTCCATGGTCGAATCGGCGCGTGCGCCTTCGTCGGTGTCGACGGTGCGGCGGCTCACATCGACCTGGCCGGTGGCCAGGTTCGGCGTGCGCGTGATGATCTCGACCGGCGTGGTTTCGGCCTTGAAGAAGCCGGCCTGCTGGGCGGCGATGGCGCGGCGGTGCGATTCGACCGAGAATGCGTCCTGCTGCTCGCGCGTCACTTTCCATTGCTGCGCCACTTTTTCGGCCGTCAGGCCCATGCCGTAAGCCATGCCGATGTTTTCATCGGTGAACATGTCCAGGTTCATCGACGGGTGATGGCCCATCATCGGCACCATCGACATCGATTCGATGCCGCCGGCGATCATCACGTCGGCTTCGCCCACACGGATGCGGTCAGCGGCCATGGCGATCGCGGTGATGCCCGAGGCGCAGTAACGGTTGACGGTCACGCCGCCCACGGTTTTCGGCATGCCGGCCAGCAGCACGGATTGACGGGCGATATTGAAGCCCTGTTCCGCTTCCGGGAACGAGCAGCCGATGATGGCGTCGGTGATCAGCGCCGGATCGAGGCCCGGCGCTTGCGCCAGGGCCGATTGCAGCACGCGCACCAGCAGGTCGTCGGGACGGGTGTTGCGGAACATGCCGCGCGGCGCCTTGCCGATCGGCGTGCGAGTGGCGGAGACGATATACGCGTCTTGAAGTTGTTTGCTCATAGTCTGCTTTCGCTTTTCGATTAGTTACGCACTGGCTTGCCGGTCTGCATCATGCCCATGATGCGTTCCTGCGTCTTCGGATGGTTCAGCAATTCCAAAAAGGCCTTGCGCTCCATGTCCAGCAACCACTGTTCGCTCACAAAACTGCCCTGGTCGATATCGCCGCCCGACACGATCTCGGCGATCATCTCGCCCAGCTTGAAGTCGTGCGCGGAGATAAAGCCGCCGTCGCGCATGTTGACCAGCTGCGCCTTGATGGTGCCCCAGCCGTAACGGCCCGTGACCTGGATCAGCGATGGCAGGGCTGGACGGAAGCCGGCGTCGAACATGGCGCGCGCTTCGACTTTCGCCACGTGCAGCAGCTCGTACGGATTGAAGACGATGACGTCGTCTTCCTTCAGGTAGCCCATTTTTTTCGCTTCCAGCGCCGACTTCGACACATTGGCGGTAGCGGCATTGGTGAAGCCCACTTTCAGGAACTGCAAAATGTCATTGCCATTGGCCTGTTTATAGGCGCGCTGCGCCGCTTCCTTCAGGCCGCCGCCGGCAGGAATCAGGCCCACGCCCACTTCCACCAGACCGATGTACGACTCGATCGAGGCGACACGCTTCGAGGCGTGCAGCGCCAGCTCGCAGCCGCCGCCCAGCGCCAGGCCCGCCACTGCGGCGACCACCGGCACGTTCGCGTATTTCAGCGACATGAAGGTTTTCTGCAGTTCGGCGATGATCGGATCGACCGCTTTCACGCCGCCCTGCATGAATGCCGGCAGCGCCGACTGCAGGTCGGCGCCGGCCGAGAATGCGCCGCCTTCGGCTGCATCCGCATGCCAGATCACCAGGCCCTTGAAATTCTTCTCGGCTTCCGCCAGCGCCAGTTTCAGGCCATTGATCACGCCTTCGCCGATCACGTGCATCTTGGTCTTGAACGAGATGATCAAGACGTCGTCGCCCGTATGCCAGACGCGCACGGATTCGTCTTCGAACACGGTGGTGCCGGCCGTCTTGCCGTCGACTGCGCCGCTGCCGATAACGGGCGCGCGGAATGGCTGGCGGTCATACACGGACAGGGTCGAACGCGGCACGAAGCTGTTCGAGACGGCCGAGTACGAACCTTCGGCCGTATGCACGCCGCCTTTTTCCGCCACAGGACCTTCGAATACCCAGGCTGGCAGCGGTGCATTGCACAGCGCCTTGCCGGCGTCGATATCTTCCTTGACCCAGTTGGCCACTTGCAGCCAGTTCGAGGCCTGCCACGTTTCAAACGGACCGACGTTCCAGCCGAAGCCCCAGCGCATCGCAAAGTCGATGTCGCGCGCATTGTCGGCCACGGTGTCGAGGTGGATCGCGATGTAGTGGAAGGCGTCGCGGAAGATCGCCCACAGGAACTGGCCCTGCGGATTGGTCGAATCGTGCAGCGCCTTCATCTTCTTGACCGGATCCTTTTCCTTCAGGATGCGGGCGATGATGTCGGCTGCCTTGGCGCCGCCGGCGACGTATTCACCGGTGGCGAAATCGAGGCGCTGGATCTCCTTGCCGACCTTCTTGTAGAAGCCGGCGCCGCTCTTCTGGCCCAGCGCGCCTTTTTCCACCAGCTTGGCCAGCACGTCCGGCGTCTTGTAGACGGCGGCGAACGGGTCGTTCGGCAGGTAGTCCTGCATGGTCTTGATCACATGGCCCATCGTGTCCAGGCCGACCACGTCGGCGGTGCGGAAGGTACCCGACTTGGCGCGGCCCAGCTTGGCGCCGGTCAGGTCATCGACCACGTCCACCGACAGGCCGAATTTTTCGGCTTCGTGCACGATGGCCAGGATGCCGAACACGCCCACGCGATTGGCGATGAAGTTCGGCGTATCCTTGGCGCGAACCACGCCCTTGCCCAGGGTGGTGGTCAAAAAGCCTTCCAGCTGGTCGCTGATTTCCGGCTTGGTGAACTCGGTCGGGATGATTTCGACCAGGTGCATGTAGCGCGGCGGATTGAAGAAGTGCACGCCGCAGTAGCGCGATTTCAGGTCGGCATCAAAGCCTTCGGCCAGCTTGGTGATCGACAGGCCGGAAGTGTTCGACGCAAAAATTGCGTTCGGGCCGATATGCGGCGCGACCTTCTGGTACAGGTCGTGTTTCCAGTCCATGCGCTCGGCGATGGCTTCGATGATCAGGTCGCAACCGGCCAGCAGGTCCAGGTTGTCTTCGTAGTTGGCAACCTGGATCAGGGCCGCATCGTCCTTGTTGCCCAGCGGCGCAGGTGACAGCTTTTTCAGGTTCTCGATGGCGCGCAGCACGATGCCATTCTTCGGGCCTTCCTTGGCCGGCAGGTCGAACAGCACCACCGGCACTTTCGCGTTGATGCAATGGGCGGCGATCTGCGCGCCCATCACGCCGGCGCCGAGGACGGCTACTTTTTTAACGATGAAATTGGTCATATTTTCCTCAAGTCTTAGAACAGGTCTGCGTCGAGTGCCATCAGGTTGGCCGAACCGGAGCGCGCCTGGCGGATCAGGGTGGCCGTTTCAGGTTGCAGGCGGGCGAAATAGAAGCGCGCGGTGGCCAGCTTGGCCGTGTAGAAGGTGTCGCCCGACGATTCTTTTTCCAGTGCGATCTTGGCCATCTGCGCGAACAGGTAGCTGTAGATCATGTGGCCGACCACGCGCAGGTACGGCACGCAGGCCGCGCCCACTTCGTCCGGATTCTGGAACGCCTTCATGCCGATTTCCATGGTCAGCTTGGTGACCTTGTCGCCCAGGTCGCCCAGCGGCGTGACGAATTCGCTCATCGCTTCGTCGGTGCCGTTGTCTTCCACGAACGCCTTGATCTTCTCGCCGAACTTGCGCAGCTTGGCGCCGTTGTCGCCCAGGATTTTGCGGCCCAAGAGGTCCAGCGACTGGATCGTGTTGGTGCCTTCGTAGATCATGTTGATGCGCGCGTCGCGCACATACTGCTCCATGCCCCACTCCGCAATGTAGCCGTGGCCGCCGAATACCTGCATCGCATCCGAGGTGGCGATCCAGGCGTTGTCGGTGATAAAGGCCTTGATGACGGGCGTGAGCAGCGCGACTTCGTCGGCCGCTTCCTTGCGCACGTCGGCGTCAGGGTGGTGCAGTTCGCGGTCGATCTGCAGCGCCACGTACGAGGTAAAGGCGCGCGCGCCTTCGGCGTAGGCTTTGCCGGTCAGCAGCATGCGGCGCACGTCAGGGTGCACGATGATGCGGTCGGCCGGCAGTTCCGGGTTCTTGATGCCGGACAGCGAACGCATTTGGGTGCGGTCCTTGGCGTAGATCAGCGCGTTCTGGAACGCGATCTCGGTCAGGCCCAGCGACTGCATGCCCACGCCCAGGCGGGCCGCGTTCATGAACACGAACATGGCGTTCAGGCCCTTGTTCGGCTGGCCGATGATCCAGCCCTTTGCGCCGTCCAGGTTCATCTGGCAGGTCGAATTGCCGTGGATGCCCATTTTTTCTTCGATCGCGCCGCAGGTGATGGGGTTGCGTTCACCGACCGAGCCGTCTTCCTTCGGCAGGAACTTCGGCACCAGGAACAGCGAGATGCCTTTCGAGCCTTCCGGTGCGTCCGGCACGCGGGCCAGCACCAGGTGCAGGATGTTTTCCGCCATGTCGTGCTCGCCGGCCGAGATAAAGATCTTGTTGCCGGTGATCAGCCACGAACCGTCGTCCTGTGGCAGCGCTTTCGAGCGCAGCAGGCCCAGGTCGGTGCCGCAATGCGGTTCGGTCAGGCACATGGTGCCGGTCCATTCGCCCGATACCAGTTTCGGCAGGTAAACCTGCTTCTGGTGGTCGGTGCCGTGTTCTTTCAGGCACTCGTAGGCGCCGTGCGACAGGCCAGGGTACATCGACCAGGCCTGGTTCGACGAGTTCAGCATTTCATAGAACGAATTGTTCAGCACGACCGGCAGGCCCTGGCCGCCGTATTCCGGATCGCAGGCCAGCGCTGCCCAGCCGCCGTCGACGTACTGCTTGTACGCTTCCTTGAAGCCTTTTGGCGTGGTGACGGTATGGGTCGCGGCGTCGTGCTTGCAGCCTTCGCGGTCGCCCGAGTGGTTCAGCGGGAACAGCACTTCCGAGGTGAATTTGGCGCCCTCTTCCAGTACCTGGTTGATGATGTCGGCATCGACATCGGCGTAATCGGGCATGGCTTTCAGTTCTTCACCGACGTTCAGGAACTCATGCAGAACGAATTGCATATCACGGATAGGCGCGACGTATTGACCCATTATTTTCTCCTCAAGGCATTAGCTAAGTGTTTGTATGTGTACGGCGTGTTCGTTGTTGCGGATGCTGCCTGACTGCTTATTCGGTACTGCCGGCTTGATTCTGGTACGACTCGATCAGGCGCTCGAAACCGCGCTGCGCCCGTTCGATGCTGCCCGGCACGCGCAGGAAGCGCGCATCGTGGTGCAGGGCCAGGATCAGGCCATACATTTCATACACCATCTGCTGCGCATCGGTGCCGGCTTTCAGGTCGCCGGTGGTGATCGACTGCTCGACGCTGCGCAGCAAGGCGCCCTGCCAGGCCTGCACCATGGACACCAGCGCTTCGCGGATCGGACCCGGGCGGTCGTCGTATTCGACGGCGCCGCTGATATAGATGCAGCCGGAAGCGATTTCCACGCTGACGCGCTTGACCCAGCGCGCAAACATCGACTGCAGGCGTTCGATGCCGCGCGGCTCCTTCATGGCCGGGAAAAACACTTCCTGCTCGAAACGATGGTGGTAGAGCTTGAGCACTTCCATCTGCAAGTCTTCGCGCGAACCGAAGTGGGCAAACACGCCCGACTTGCTCATGTTCATCTTGTCCGCCAGCAAACCGATGGTCAGCCCTTCCAGGCCATCGCGGCTGGACAAGTCCAGCGCCACGTCGAGGATGGCAGCGCGCGTCAGTTCGCCCTTGCGCATGAATTTGACTGAAGTATTCAAAATGACCGTTCTAAAGTGATGTTGCCGAGCTGGTGAATTTGTTCATGATGACGAAAAAAAGCACGCCATGAAAAAATCCGAACGCTCGTACTATTATCCAGCGAGCTTCAAAAGTCAAACACGAAATTTAGAGCGGGTGTTCTATTGGTGCGGTGCAGCATTTCTTCGCTGCATCACCATGGACAGAAAGACAGCTGTGGGGCAAACTCAGGAGAGGTCGCCCGCCTTGCTCAGTTGACGGCGGTCGCGCTTGGTCGGCCGCCCTTTGATGGTACTGCCCGGTTCGCGGAACAGTTTGCGCTCTTGCGCGGCATTCTCGCGGCGCGCGATGCTGGCCGGCGTTTCGGCATACAGCAATCGTGCCACGGGCGCCGCGCCGCGCTTGTCGGACAGGCCCAGCACGGCCACTTCCCAGGTATCGGAACCGTTGTCGATGGCCAGCTCGTCGCCGATGCGCAGGCCGCGCGCCGGTTTCACGCGCTCGCCGCCGACTTTCACCTTGCCGGTCTCGACGGCGTCGCTGGCCAGGGTACGGGTCTTGAAAAAGCGCGCCGCCCACAGCCACTTGTCGATGCGCAAAGCAGTCATCTCGTTCATGCGTATTTCCCTACTGAAAAAATGCGCATTACCAGCCGGTAGGTCCAGAACGCCACTTCATAGCCGACGCGCTGAAAGCGCCCGATATGCTTGAAGTCGTCCTGGTGGATCACCTTGCCGTCGGCAATGCCCTGTTCGATATGTTCGCGCAAGGACTTGGCAAAGGCCACGTCCTTGATCACCACATTGGCTTCCTGGTTCAAAAACAGGCTGAGCGCGTCGATATTGCTCGAACCCACCGTGGCCCAGTCGTCGTCCACCACCGCCACCTTGGCGTGCAGCTGCGTCTTGCGGTACTCGACGATTTTCACGCCGGCCGCCAGCAGCTTCGGATAGAACGAGTGCGCCACCGCATCCTGCATGCGGAACTCGCCCACGCCGATCAGGAGCACCACGTCGACGCCGCGCTGGGCGGCGCGCGCCAGCGCCCGGCGCAGCTTGTGGCCGGGCGCAAAATACGGATTGGCCAGCATCACGCTTTTCCTCGCCTGGCCCAGTGCCTGCAGATAGGCGCGCTGGATGGTGCGGCGGTTGCGCAGGTTGTCGCGCACGACAAAGCCGGCCACCACCGGGTTTTTCGCCAGCTCCTTGCCGACCACGCGCATCTTGCGGTACAGCTTGATGCGGCGCACCAGGTTCATCTTGCCCAAGCGCGCCCACTGCGCCTGCGCTTCCATATGGATCGCGTCCACCAGCGGCCCTTTCACCTGCACCGCGAAATCCCAGCGCGGCGCTTCCAGGCTGATGTTGTGGTCGTAGTCGCAGAACATGTCGTCGTTGATATTGATGCCGCCGACCAGCGCCACTTCGAAATCGACCACGCAGATTTTCCTGTGCGTGCGCGTGACGCCGCGCAAGAACCACGGATTGAACACGCGGTGGTGCACACCGGCCGCTTCGAGCTGGGCATGCATGGCGTTGACGCGGCGCCGCCCCGTGCCGAACCAGTCGGTAATCATGCAGACCATCACGCCGCGCGCCGCGGCGCGCTTCAGGGCATCGAGCACCAGCGTGCCGGTGGCGTCGTCGGCAAAGATATAGGTCTCGAAATAGACCTCTTTTTTTGCGCTGTCGATGGCGCCGATCAATGCGGGAAAATAGTCGGTGCCGCATTTGAGCAGCTTGATGTCGTTGTGGGCGGTGTAATGGACTGAACGCATGCAGTCACTCTAGACGAGTTTCAGGGCGGCGACAATCGGCGCGTGATCCGACAGTTTGGCCCACAAGGTGCCGTGCATCACCTGCGCGCCTTCCACCTGGAAACCGCGCACATAGATGCGGTCGAGGCGGAACCACGGCAAGGCAGCCGGAAAGGTGCGCGCCGGCACCGGCACGGGCGGACGCGCCTGGCGCCGCGCCAGCGTGCGCACCAGGTCGCCCAGGGCCGAGTTCGAGGCGCGCTGGTCGAATACTTCCACCACCCCCAGCGCATTGCGCAGCTTGTCGCTGAGCGTGTTGCGCCAGTCGTTGAAGTCGCCGGCGATAATCACCGGTTCGCCGTTCGGCGCCGAAGCGTTGACGGCGTCGATCAGGGCCTGCGTCTGGCGCCCGCGCCCGGACTCGAACAGGCCCAGGTGCACCACATAGCAGTGCACGTCGGCCTGCGGCGTTTTCAGCACGCAATGCAGGATGCCGCGCTGTTCATACGCATGGTCGGACACGTCGTGGTTGATCTGCGAGCCGATCGGATACTTGCTGAGCAGGGCGTTGCCATGGTGGCCATGGTCATACACGGCGTTCATGCCGTAGGCCGTATGGTGGTCGGGGCCGGCAAAGAACTCGTGCTGCGACGCTTCCGGCCAATGCTTGTGGCCATGCGTCTCGGCGCCATAGCGGGCCGCATTGCGGTCGTGCTTGCCCTGCACTTCCTGCAGGAAGACGACATCGGCATCGAACAGCGCAATGGCCTGTTTCAGGGCGTGCACGCGGGGCAGTCCTCGCACGGAGGACACGCCCTTGTGTATATTATAAGTTGCTACGCGGATTTTCATGCATCGATTCTACTCCCAGACGGGCGCTTTTCGCTGCTTTCAATGGTGCGCGTGCGCACCCATCCGCGAAGTTGAATTAAGCCAGCATGCGTCCCACGCCGGCGGTGACGCTGACCAGCAGCGCCGTGATGGCGGCCGCCCAGACGATCTTGACCAGCAGCGGCGCACCACGCCAGGCCACCGTGCGCTTGCCCGGCGCGAACGCGCCCGGATGCAGCAGCCAGCCGAGTATCACCAGCGGCATGCCGATCGGCGGCGTGCGGCCAGGCGGCGTGAAGCGGAACAGCGCCAGGATCACCAGCACGCACAATGCCACGCCCAGCGCGCCCAGCAGCTTTTGCTGCAGCGTCAAATGATTCCAGTTCAACATCAGTTACTTTCTCGTGGCGCCAGGCCGGGATTGAGCCCCGTGATGGCCGGCAATTGCAGAATCGCTTCCGCATTGGAAGAAGAAAAACACTGGTCGGCGGCGGCCAGGTACGGCAGCCAGACATAGCGCAGGTGTTCGCGCGGATTGACGGTGACGACGCAGTTGCGCGGCACGCGCACGCTGAACACGTGTTCCGTATTGTGCAGTACGCCCGGTGCATAGCGGTGGCGCCAGACCGGATAGATCTCGTACACATTCGACAGTTGCCAGTCCTGCAGCGCAATCAGCTGGCCATCGGCGACGATGCCGGTTTCCTCGAACAGCTCGCGCGTGGCCGCCTGCAGCAGCGGCTCGTCAAGCGCATCGATCGAGCCGGTCACCGACTGCCAGAAACCGGGCTGCCCCGCCCGCTCGATCAGCAACACATCGAGGTCGGCCGTATGAATGACGACCAGCACGGAAACGGGAATTTTATAAGTCATGGCAATTATGAAAAAAAGGGGTCAGACCCTTTTGGGTCTGACCCCAGCATTTCTCGGGTTTGACTTTTACCTTTGAATTGAGTTGGTCGTTGCATTCTGCATTTTTAACCCAAAGCAACAACTGGGGTCAGACCCGAAGGGTCCGACCCCATCAAATCAACCAGCGACTTTAGGATCGGCGCTGCGCAGACGGATATGCAGTTCACGCAGTTGCTTCTCGTCCACTTCCGATGGCGCGTGGGTCAGCAGGTCTTGCGCGCGCTGGGTTTTCGGGAAGGCGATCACGTCGCGGATCGATTCGGAACCGGTCATCATGGTCACGATACGGTCCAGGCCGAATGCCAGGCCGCCATGCGGTGGCGCGCCGTATTGCAGCGCGTCGAGCAGGAAGCCGAATTTCAGCTGCGCTTCTTCGGCATCGATCTTCAGTGCGCGGAACACTTTCGACTGCACTTCTTCGCGGTGGATACGGATCGAACCGCCGCCCAGTTCCCAGCCGTTCAGGACCATGTCGTAGGCCTTGGCGATGCAGGCGCCCGGATCGCTTTCCAGCATGTCTTCATGGCCGTCTTTCGGCGCCGTGAACGGATGGTGGGTAGCGGTCCAGCGGTCCGCTTCTTCGTCGTGTTCGAACATCGGGAAGTCGACCACCCACAATGGCTTCCACACGTCGTCGAACAGGCCGGCTTTCTTGCCGAATTCGCTGTGGCCGATTTTCACGCGCAGCGCGCCGATGGCGTCGTTGACAACCTTGGCCTTGTCGGCGCCGAAGAAGATCAGGTCGCCGTCTTGTGCGCCGGTCTGCTCGATGATCGTGGCCAGCACGTCGGCCGGCAGGAACTTGACGATCGGCGACTGCAGGCCTTCAGGACCCTTGGCTTTCTCGTTGACCTTGATGTAGGCCAGGCCCTTGGCGCCGTAGATGGCGACGAACTGGGTGTAGGCATCGATTTCCGAACGCGGCATGCTGCCGCCGCCCGGAATGCGCAGGCCGACCACGCGGCCGCCCTTCATGTTGGCGGCGCCGTTGAAGACCTTGAACTCGACCGTTTTCATCACTTCGGTCAGGTCGGTAAAGGCCAGCTTGACGCGCATGTCCGGCTTGTCGGAACCGTACAGGCCCATCGCTTCGGCAAAGTCCATCACCGGGAACGGGTTCGGCAGGTCGATGTCCAGCGTGTTCTTGAACACCACGCGGATCATGTCTTCGAACAGGTCGCGGATTTCCTGTTCCGTCAGGAACGAGGTTTCGCAGTCGATCTGGGTAAATTCAGGCTGGCGGTCGGCGCGCAGGTCTTCGTCGCGGAAGCACTTGGTGATCTGGTAGTAGCGGTCGAAGTTGGCGACCATCAGCAGCTGCTTGAACAGCTGCGGCGACTGCGGCAGCGCGAAGAAGCTGCCGGCGTTCACGCGCGACGGCACCAGGTAGTCGCGTGCGCCTTCCGGGGTCGACTTGGTCAGCATCGGCGTTTCGATATCGATGAAGCCCAGGTTGTCGAGGTACTTGCGCACTTCCATCGTCACCTTGTAGCGCAGGCGCAGGTTGTTTTGCATCTGCGGGCGGCGCAGGTCCAGCACGCGGTGCGTCAAACGCGTCGTTTCCGACAGGTTGTCGTCGTCCAGCTGGAACGGTACCGGCACGGATGGGTTCAGCACTTCCAGCGCCGAGCACACCACTTCGATCTTGCCCGATTTCAGGTTGTTGTTGACGGTGCCTTCGATACGGTTGGTCACCACGCCGGTCACGCGCAGGCAGAATTCATTGCGCACGGCTTCGGCGGCCTTGAACATGTCGGCCTGTTCCGGGTTGCAGACGATCTGCACCAGGCCTTCGCGGTCGCGCAGGTCGATGAAGATCAGGCTGCCGTGGTCGCGGCGGCGGTGTACCCAGCCACACAGGCTGACGGTTTGGCCCAGCATGGCTTCGGTAACGAGGCCGCAATATTCAGTACGCATAGACATAAAAATTCTCAGTTCAGGTTAGTGAGTGTTCGATCCGGCCACGCCCCACGTGGAGCGCCTGCCTTTATTCTTTGGCTGCAGTTAACGGGGCAGCTGCGGCAACAACGTCGGCCGGTGCCACCACGCCCATCGAGACGATGTACTTGAGCGCCGCGTCGACGCTCATGTCGAGCTCGACCACATCGCTGCGTTTCATCATCAGGAAAAAACCCGATGTCGGGTTCGGCGTTGTCGGTACATACACGCTGACATAGTCGCCCACCAGGTGGTTGGCCGCATCGCCGCCCGGCACGCCCGTCAGGAAAGCGATGGTCCACGAGTTCTGGTGCGGATACGGCACCAGCACGGCCTTGCGAAACGCATTGCCCGACGAAGAAAACAGCGTGTCCGACACCTGCTTGACGCTCGAATACAGGGAGTTGACGATGGGAATGCGCTGCAGCAGCCGTTCCCACAGCTTCACCACGTAATTGCCGACCAGGTTATTGGTCAGCAAGCCGGTGAGGAACACGATCAGTATCGTCAGTATCGTGCCCAGGCCGGGAATGTCAAAGCCGAACAGCGATTGCGGGCGGAAACGCGCCGGCACCAGCAGCAGCGACTGGTCCAGCGTGCCGATCACCAGATTGAGTACCCAGACCGTAATGGCCAGCGGCACTAGAATCAGTAATCCGGTAATAAAGTATTTACGCATCGGTTTCTCGGTAAGGGCCACAGGCTGCGGCTCGCGCCGCAGTGTTTCAGTCCGCCTTGGGCGCGGCCGGCACCGGCGTGGCCGCTGGCGTGGCGGCAGCCGGTGCGCTGTCGGCCGCAGGCTTGGCGCTCTCGGCCGGCCCGGTCGGAATGGCGGTGGTCGGCGCCGTGCCGCCGCGGAAATCGGTGGCATACCAGCCGGTGCCCTTCAGCTGGAAGCCGGCGGCGGTCAATTGTTTCTTGAAGCTGGGCTTGCCGCAGGACAGGCAAACCGTCAACACGGGATCGGACATCTTTTGCAAGACATCCTTGGCAAAGCCACACTCTTCACAGCGGTAAGCGTAAATCGGCATCAGAACTCCGCAAAAATCATCAAAAACCCTGAATTATAAAGCTTTTCCACGGCCCTTAGCAGAAATAGCCCGGCCGGCCTCAGTCAGCCTTGCGGCGCCATGCCATCCAGCGTTCCTTGCCGGCAAAGACCGGAATCGAATCGTCGACGCTTTCATCGGCCAGGCAGTCGAAATGCGGCGCCAGCAGGGCAAACAGCTGGTCGCGCGCGATGCCGAACGGCGGGCCCTTGGCATTGTCGTCAAAGAAAAAGTAACCGGCCAGCATGGCGCCCGGCGCCAGCAGCTGGGCCCAGCGCGCGGCCACCTGCGGCCACATGGCGCGCGGCATCGCGCACAGGAATGCCCGCTCGTAGATCAGGTCCAGGGCAGCGGCTGGCTGCCAGACAAAGAAATCGGCCTGCTCCACTTTTTCTCCCCGCTGGCCCAGCACGGCCCGGGCGGCGGCCACGGCGCCCGGCGCAAAGTCGATCGCGGTGGCATCCCAGCCATGGTCGAGCATGAAGGCGAGCTCATAGGCCGAGCCGCAGCCCGGAATCAGGCAGCGCAGCGGCGCCGGGCTGCCAGTGACAAAACTGGCCAGGCGCGCCGGCACGCCGCCCTGGTCCCACGGCGTGAATTGCCGGTCGAACCGCTCGTCCCAGAACGCGGGCGAGAGCGGATCGCGGTGTTGAAAGTCAGCCATTACTTCGCTCCCAGGCCACTCAAAACGGCAGTTGATGCCAGCGCATGAAGAGCTGGAAGCCCAAGGCGCCCAGCGCAAAGGCGCCGACGAAGTAGACGATAAAGCTGAGCAAACGATTGGTCTGGCGTTGTTCGGCCAGCAAGGTTTTCAGCAATTCCGTGTCGTTGTCGCGCGGCTGGCCGGCCACGCTCAGCGCCTGGTGCACCAGGCGCGGCAGTTGCGGGAAGATATGCGCATAGCGCGGCGCTTCGGCGCGCAGCCGCTCCATGAAGCCCTGCGGCCCCACCTGGTTGCTCATCCATTTTTCCAGGTAGGGCTTGGCCGTCTGCCACAGGTCCAGTTCCGGGTCCAGCTGGCGGCCCAGGCCTTCGATATTAAGCAATGTCTTTTGCAGCAGCACCAGTTGCGGCTGCACTTCCACGTTGAAGCGGCGCGAGGTCTGGAACAGGCGCAGCAGCACCTGGCCGAACGAGATGTCTTTCAATGGCCGGTCGAAGATCGGCTCGCAGCAGGCGCGCACGGCCGCTTCGAGCTCGTCGACACGGGTTTCCTTGGGCGCCCAGCCGGACTCGATATGGGCCTCGGCCACGCGCTTGTAGTCGCGGCGGAAAAAAGCCAGGAAGTTCTGCGACAGGTAATCCTTGTCGTAGTCGTTCAAAGTACCCACGATGCCGAAGTCCAGCGCGATATAGCGGCCGAACGATTCGGGCGCGATCGACACCAGGATATTACCCGGGTGCATATCGGCATGGAAAAAGCCGTCGCGGAACACCTGCGTGAAGAAAATCTCGACGCCATCGGTGGACAGCTTGCGCAAATCCACGCCGGCCGCCACCAGGCGGTCGATCTGCGAGACGGGAATGCCGTTCATGCGTTCCATCACGATCACGCTGCTGGAGCAGTAATCCCAGTACATTTCCGGCACCAGCAGCAGGTTCGAATCGGCAAAGTTGCGGCGCAGCTGGCTGGCGTTGGCGGCCTCGCGCATCAGGTCAAGCTCGTCGTGCAGGTATTTGTCGAACTCGCCTACCACTTCGCGCGGCTTCAAGCGCTTGCTGTCGGCCCACAGGCGGCTGGTCCAGTCGGCGGCGATATGCATCAGCGCCACGTCTTCGTCGATCAGCTTTTTCATGCCAGGACGCAAGACCTTGACGGCCACTTCCTTGCCGTTTTTTAAGGTTGCAAAGTGCACCTGGGCAATCGAGGCCGACGCCACCGGGTCGCGCTCGAAGTGCGCAAACAGCTGGTCCGGGTGCGCCCCCAGCGACCTGGTGATCTGCGCGATCGCCAGGTCCGAGTCGAACGGCGGCACGCGGTCCTGCAGGTGGGCCAGCTCTTCGGCGATATCGGGCGGCATCAGGTCGCGCCGGGTCGACAGCACCTGGCCGAATTTGACAAAGATCGGCCCCAGCTCTTCCAGCGCCAGGCGCAGGCGCAGGCCGCGCGGCGAGGACAGGTCGCGCCAGAAGATGACCGTGTCGATCAGCTTGGCGGTGCGCGGCACTTTTAGCCCCGAAATGGCAATTTCATCAAGACCGTATTTGATCGATACCCGGATGATTTTCAACAGGCGCAAAAATTTCAAGATCATGTAGCAACATCCGGTAAGGGTGGCAAAGGCTGGACGGCGGCATGCGCCTTTTCCAGCTTGGCAAGGCGCTTGGCCAGGCGTTCGACGTCGTCGCGCATGCGCGTGACGCCAGCGGAATAGTCAACCAAGCTGGCGGGACGGATCAGCAGTGGCTGTTCTTCAAGGAAATACTCGGCCACGTTTTCGGCCAGCTTCTGCTGTCCCGTGCGGACAAAATCCACCGCCTCGCGCGCGCCGGCCACCATGCGCGTGGCCAGAATCGGGCCGACGACTTTTTCCAGGTCGTGCTCGGCATCCCAGCGCAAACCCTTGCTCAGCTGGGAAATCGCATTGGCGAACTCGGCGTCGCCTTCGATTTTCACATAGGAAAATGCGCGTTCGCGGTTCTGCAGGATCAAAGGCAAGTCCGACAGCTTGACGCGGATGGTGACGCTGGCCGGTACATCGCCTGGCGCCGTTTCCACCATGCCGATGCCATCGACGCGCAGGCGGATGACCACCGCGCCCGTATCGATGGCGGCGAGCTTGCCGGCGTGCAAGGCCAATTGCTTGCGCGCCCACGGCTCCTGGGCCAGCAAATGGTTGATCGTGGCCACCGCCGCGGCACTGGCGGGGGAAGTCAGGGAAAAATCTGGAATAGGTGCAATCATGTGCTTGCGCGCAAACGCGCCCTTAAAAAGAAAAGACCGCCCGGAAACCATCCGGGCGGTCTTGATCTTAACATTTCAGCAGGCAAACTCCGTCAAGCATCACGCTTAAGGAACCCGCTTAAGGCCTTATTCAGCAAGTATTTACAATTGCTGGATGCCGGCCAGTACCCAGCCGCTGTTGCCAGCCACCGGTTTCGACATGTTCCACACTTCCGAGAACGGCTCGGCGGCGGCGCCCGGCGCCGAACGGATCTGGCCGATGAACTTCACGCTGGCCAGGTAATCGTTGACGCTGGTCTCGATGCCCAGCAGCTCGGCGTCGATGGCGACCACATCGGTAAAGTCCGCTTGCGCGCCCCGTTCCTGGATCTGCATGCGCAGCTCGGCATACACTTCCGGCGTGGTGAATTCACGGATATCGTTGACATCGGCCTTGTCCCAGGCTGCCTGCAGGCGGATGAAGTTGCTTTTCGCATGGCGCAGGAACGCTGCCTGGTCGAAATCGGCCGGCACGCCCCATTGCGCGGGAGCCGGCACCGGTTTGTCCAGGCCGACGCCCGACGACACGGGCTGCAGCGGCGGCAATGGCGGCATGCGCGAACCGATATCGGGCGTATTGCCGGCCGGCGCAGGCGTATTGCCGCCAAAACCGGAAAACGGCGCCGGATTGCCGGTGTTCTCGCGCTTGCCGCGCACCATGCGGTAGATGAAATAGGCTGCGCCGGCCAGCAGGGCCACCATCAATAAGGTGCTGATCATGCTGGCCAGGGCGCCGCCCAGGCCGAAATGCGACAGCAGCGCGCCCAGGCCCAGGCCCAGCAAGGCGCCGCCCAGCAGTCCTTTCCAGCGGCTTGGCGGTTTGGCCGCCGCCGCCGGGGCTGGCGCGGCAGGTGCCGGCTGAGCCTGGCGCTGTTGCGCCGCGCCTGGCGCAGGGGCCGGCGCCGGTGCGGGCGCCTGGCGGCTCACGCTTTGCGACTGGCGGCCGATCGAGCGGCCACCGCCCATGGGACGGGCCAGCGCCTCGCCCAGCATCGATACCGTGGTGGCAGCCAGCATCATGCCGACCATAAATTTTTTCAATTTCATTTCATCTCCAAATTTTACCGACAACAACATTACATCTTGATGCCGGTATGCAAAGCGGCGATGCCTGCCGTCAAATTGTAGTACTGCACGCGCTCCAGGCCCGCCGTTTCCATCATGGTCTTCAGGGTTTCCTGGTCCGGGTGCATGCGGATCGATTCGGCCAGGTAGCGATAGCTTTCCGCGTCGCCGGCGATCTTCTGGCCGAACCACGGCAGCACCGAGAACGAATACAGGTCGTACGGTTTCTGCAGCGGCGCCGCCACTTTCGAAAATTCCAGCACCAAGAGCTTGCCGCCCGGCTTCAGCACGCGGCGCATTTCCGCCAGCGCCACGTCCTTGTGCGTCATGTTGCGCAGGCCAAAGGCCACGCTGACGCGGTCGAAATAGTTATCGGGGAACGGCAGTTTTTCCGCGTCACACAGCATGGTGGGGGTCAGCAGGCCACGATTCAAGAGGCGGTCGCGGCCCACGCGCAGCATCGACTCGTTGATATCGGTCAGCCACACTTCGCCCGTTGGGCCCGCCTGTTTGGCGAAGGCCTTCGACAGGTCGCCCGTGCCGCCGGCGATATCGAGCACCTTGAAGCCGGGGCGCACGCCCGCGTTAGCAATCGTAAACGTCTTCCACAAGCGATGCAGGCCGCCCGACATCAGGTCGTTCATCACGTCATATTTGGCAGCGACGGAATGAAACACCTTGGCGACTTCGCGCACTTTATCTTCTTCTGCGACGGTTTTGTATCCGAAATGAGTGGTATTGGTCATGGTAGGCAGCCCTGTTGATCTGACTGCATTATACAAGCGGCCAGCCCTTTGCCGTACACGCGAGCCGCTCCAGCATCAAGACCGGCGCATTTGCATTACTTCGCGGCCGGCCAGTGGCGCCAGGCGAGGCCGGGGGTGCCGCTCGCCGGTGAAGAAGGCGACTGCGGCGCCAGGTACGCCTCCATGTCGCGTCCGCGCAGCGCCTGCTCCAGGAACGCCGTCACCACATGCTGGTTGATATTGTTGATGCGCGCGCTGTCCCATGCGGCTTCCGCATAGGCCGAAAAATCCTCGCGGTTGGCATACGCGGCCGGCGGCGCCGGATTGGGCGCGATATTGTGGCGCGCGTTCTGGTAGGCCAGCAGGTAGCGCGGCGCATTGACGGTGTCCTGCGCCAGGCGCAGCACGCCGTCCTGATAGCCGGCGATCGTGTCCTGCTCGCCGGCGACAAACAGCAGCGGCACATGCACGCCAGCCAGGGCAGCGCTGGACCACAGCCCGCGCGCGCCGCCCCATGGCGCGAACGCCACCACGGCGCGCAGGCGCGGATCGACCGCATGCGGCACAAACGGCGTGGCGTCGGTCACGCCCAGCGGCTTGAGGGCCAATGGATCGGGCGCCGCACCAGCGGCCACCAGCGCGCCATAGCCGCCCATCGAATAGCCGACCAGTGCCGTGCGATCCGCATCGGCCACGCCGGCCAGATAGTGGCCGCTGCCAGGGCGGCTCCAGGCGGCGACCGTGTCGAGCACGAACTGGTCGTCGAGCGGCCGGTTCAACAAGGTGCTGGCAAAGCCGGCCCGGTCGGCGCGCGTCGACTCCGGGTGATCGATGGCCACCACCACATAGCCTTTCGAGGCCAGGTTCTCGGTCAGGTAGCTCATCTGCAGGCGCGAGCCGGGATAGCCATGCGAGACGATCACCAGCGGATAGGTTTTGCCCTGCAGCGGCGCCGCATCGCGCGCGGCCCTGCCCGCAAACGTGAACGGCGTATTGGGCCGCGCCGGATTATTGGCGCCCGCGCCCAGCACGTCGGTGTAGAGCGTCAGCTCCGGTTGCCCTTCTTTCAGCTGCGCCGGATACCACACTTCCAGCGTCAGCGAACGGTCCAGGCGCGGCGCCGGATTGCTGGCGGTGGCGCGCAGGATATCGAACTGGTCGCGGTGCACGATGCGCTCGGTGCGCACGCCGACCTGGTACGCGCCGCGCGCCGCCAGCACAGGCGCATCGGGACGCGCATCGCCGATGACCCATGCGGCGGCGGCCGGTAACGCCGTCGTCAGCAGCGCCAGCACAAACACCAGCTTACGCATGCGCCCTCCCCGGCTTCGCCAGCCCCAGATGTTCGCGCAGGGTGGTGCCCGCATACTTGGTGCGGAACAGGCCGCGCCGCTGCAGTTCCGGCACCACGCCCTGCAGGAAATCGTCGAGGCCTCCGGGCAGGTGCGGCGCCATGAAATTGAAGCCGTCTGCGCCGCCCTCCTCGAACCATTGCTGCATCTGGTCGGCCACCGTCTGCGCGGTGCCGATCACGGTGAAGTGGCCGCGCCCGCCGGCGATCCGCTGGTACAGCTGGCGGATGGTCAGGTTTTCGCCCTGCGCCAGGTTGGTCAGCAACTGCTGGCGGCTGCGCTGGCCGTCGTCGGTCAGCGGCAGCTCGGGCAGCGGGCCATCGACGTCATGGCCGGACAGGTCGAAATTGCCGATCATGCGGCCCAGCAGCGCCAGCCCCACTTCGGGCTGCACCAGCTCCTGCAGCACGCCGAACTTGTCCTGCGCTTCGGCTTCGCTTCTGCCCACCACGGCAAACAGGCCCGGCATGATTTTCAGCGAGTCGGGATGGCGGCCGGCCGCTGCCACGCGCTGCTTCAGGTCGCGATAGAACGCCTGCGCGGACGGCAGCGCCGGATGGGCCGTGAAGACCACCTCGGCGGTGGCGGCGGCCAGCGCGCGGCCCGCCTCGGAACTGCCGGCCTGCACCACCACCGGGTGGCCCTGCGCGCTGCGCGCCACATTCAATGGTCCCGCCACCGAAAAATGCTCGCCATCGTGATCGAGCCGGCGCATGCTGCCGGGCCGGTACAGCTGCGCGCCCGCCTTGTCGTTGACGGCCGCGTCGTCGTCCCAGCCATTCCACAGTCTTGTTACCACGTCGTGGAATTCGCGTGCCCGCGCATAGCGCTCGGCGTGGCCCACATGCGCGTCGCGGCCGAAGTTCTGCGCCTCGATCGCGTTGTCCGAGGTGACCAGGTTCCAGCCTGCCCGCCCGTGCGAAATCGCATCGAGCGAGGCGAACTTGCGCGCCACATGATACGGCTCGTTATAGGTGGTGGTGGCCGTGCCGATCAGCCCGATGCGCTCGGTGACGGCGGCCAGCGCCGACAGTAAAGTGAGGGGTTCGAGCGCCGGCACGCCATTGGTCAGCGCCACGCTGTCGGCAAAGAAGACGGTATCGAGACAGGCCTGCTCGGCGGCCAGCACCTGGCGCTTGAAGACCTGGAACACATTGCCATCGAGGTCCGTGTCGGGATGGCGCCAGGCCGCCACATGGTGGCCGTGGCGCATCAGGAAGGCGCCGATGCTGAGCTGGCGTTTGGGGGTAGCAGCCATCTTAAAACTCCTTGCGCGCGGTGATGCCGACATAGCGGCTGTCGTCGCGCGGCACGCCGCGCGTCACGTAACCGGTGGAGGCCACCAGGTTGGTCGCATACGATTTGTTGGCCAGGTTTTTCGCCACCAGCGCCACGCGCCAGCCGCCGTCCGTCGACGACAAAGTGACGCCCGCATTGAGCAGCCCATACGCGCCCTGGATCGCATCGGGCGACTGGAACAGATCGTACTGCGTGCGGCTCTGGTAGCTGTAGTCGGCCGACAGGTCCAGCAGCAAGCCGTTGTTCAAGGGGATGCCGTAACTGGCGCGCACGAAGCTTTTCCATTTCGGCGAAAACGGCAGCGTCTTGCCATTGAGGTTGCACGACGCGGCCGCCGCTGCCGGGCAATTGAACTGGTCGATCTGCGCATCGGTATAGGCCAGCGCCGCGTTCAGGCTCAGTTGCGGGGTCGGTCGCGCCGTCACGTCCAGTTCCAGCCCGCGCGTGGACACCTCGCCGGCGTTGATCAGGCGCGTGACGACGGCGCCCGCCACCGTGTCATAGAAGTTGGCCTGGTAATCCTTGTAGGCGGTGTGAAAGGCAGCCACATTGACCGTCAGCCGGCGCTGCAGCCAGCTGGACTTCAACCCCAGCTCGAACGCATCCGAGGTTTCCGGTTTCAGGGCCAGCGTATCGCGCGCCAGCATATTGAAAAACACATTGTAGGCCGGGCCCTTGTAGCCGCGCGAATAGGTGGCGTAGGTGTTGATGCCGGGCGCCAGGTCGTACTGCAGGCCGACGCGGCCCGAGTAGCCGTCCTTGCTGACGGACCCATCGCTTTGCACGGCCGGCTGCACGCCTGCAAAGGCCGTGGATTGCGTCGAGGTGCGCGCATGGTCGTAGGACAGCTCATCGCGGTTCCAGCGCGCGCCGACGATGCCGCGCAGCTCGGGCGTGAAATTGAGCGTCGCTTCGCCGAACACCGCATAGCTGTCGTTCTTGACGCCATAGTCGGCGCGGCCGCTGTTGACCGCACTGGTGGTAACGATGCGCTGGTAGATTTCGCGGTCCTTGCCGTGCAGGTAGAAGGCGCCGGCCACATAGTCGACAAAGCCGTCTTTCGGCGAGGCCACGCGCAGCTCCTGCGAGAGCTGCGAAAACGCCACCGTGCCGATATCGCGCGTGGCCGGATACGCGGCCGTGATGCGCGCCGTTTCCGCGCTGTTGCCGATCGCCGAAGTGCTGGTGTACTGCGCGTTGTCCCATTCGCGTGCGGCGCTGATCGAAGTCAATGTATGGCCATTGACACGCCAGTCCACCTGGGCCGACACGCCGCGGTTGGTGTCGCGGATATCGCTGGGCAGGTCGGCGTTGACGCTGCGGTTGTCGGGCCGCGCAATGACCGGCGCTATCGCCTGCGAAAACGCGGCGCTGGTCGATTTGTAGGCCGTGAAACTGGGCGAGCCGGTGCCGCGCAGGTAATCCGCAATCAGGGTGATGTCGAGATCCTCGCGCGGCGTGATATCGACGCGCGCGCGCAGGCCCTTGCGCTCGTAGCCATTCACTTTGCCGCCGCCGGCATGCACATTATTGACGTTGCCGTCGTAGTCCGCATACAGGGCGTTGAGCGACGCCGCAATCACGTTCGGCACCAGCGCGCCGGACACGCCCGCGCGCACCCGTTTCTCATTGCCTTCGTAATAGCCGCCGTCGACAAAACCGGCCAGCTGCTGGCCCGGCTTGCGGCTGACCACATTCAATACGCCCGACGACGCGTTCTTGCCAAACAGCGTGCCTTGCGGGCCGCGCAACACTTCCACGCGGTCGATGTCGAGCAGGTCCAGCGTGGCCTGGCCGGGGCGCGCCAGCACCACGCCGTCGATCACGGTGGAGACCGTCGGCTCGACACCGGGCGAGGTGGAAATGGTGCCGATGCCGCGCACGAAAATGGTCGAGTCCTTGTTGCCGCCCTGCTGGCGAAACGTGGCGCTGGGAATCTCCTGCACGATGGATTCAATGCTGTTGCGATTCGCCTGTTCCAGCCGCTCGCCGTCGATCACGGTAATGGCCAGCGGCACCGACTGCAGGCTGGCGTTGCGGCGCGTGGCGCTGACCGTCACGCTCGGCACTTCATTGCCCGCTTGCGCGCCACCGATGGTGGAGGCCTCGGCAACGGCGGCGTCCTCACCCTGGCCATGCAGGTCGGAGGCATGCACGCCGCCGGCCAGCAACACGCTGCTGAGCAGCAGTCCCTGTTTCAATGCCGCCTGGCTGGCGGTGCGCTTGCTCGATCTCTGTTGCATGGAAAATACCCCTGTAGTGTGCGGCAGTTCTGCCTGGCGCTGCTGCGAACAACGCTTATGCGAAAAACGCAGCTGTGCGGTCATGAAATCAACTTTGTCCTGCCCGGCAACTCTGCTAGACTTTTTATGGTACCGGTACCGTTTGAAGTGTCTTTGATGGCCAGAACGAAGTCAAAGAATTAAAAAAACCTTGGTTATGTCTTTTAGGAATAAGCGCATGGCAGAAGAAAATGCAGCAGCGGGCACGCGCAAGCGGCGCGGATCGGGCCGCGCCACCATCCACGACGTGGCGCGCCTGGCACAGGTGGGCTCGATCACCGTGTCGCGCTACCTGAAGCAGCCGTCGCAGGTGTCAACGGAACTGGGGGCGCGCATCGCCGCCGCCGTGGCGCAGCTGCACTATGTGCCGAACCTGGTGGCCGGCGGCCTGGCCTCGACGCACAGCCGCATCGTCGGCATGGTGATTCCGAATATCTCGGGCCCGATCTTTGCCAATACCATCCAGAGCTTCAGCGATGTCCTGAGCGCGCACGGCTACCAGCTGCTGCTGGCGTCGAGCTACTTTTCGCAGGAACAGGAAGAAAGCGCCGTGCGCGCGTTCCTCGGCTGGTCGCCGGCCGCGCTGGTGGTCACCGGGCCATTCCACAGCAAGGGCACGGAAAAGATGCTGGCCGAGGCGCAGATCCCGGTAGTGGAAACCTGGGATTACCGTCCCCGCCGCAAGGCGATCCAGGTGGGCTTTTCGAATCTCGATGTGGGGGTGCAGCAGGCGCGCCATCTGATCGACAAGGGCTACCGCCGCATCGCCTTTGTGCAGAACAGCGTGGCCGGCGACTTGAGCGCGCTGGACCGGCGCGACGGCTATGCTGCAGCAATGACCGAGGCAGGTCTCAAGCCCTGGACTTTTATCCCGACCGAGGCGGCGCCGTTCGACGCGGGCCGCCAGGCCTTCGAGGCGCTGGCGCTGCGCAAGAAGCCGGCGGAAGCCATCATCTTTGCCAACGATAACCTGGCCGCCGGCGCACTGCTGGCCGGCCAGCGCGCCGGCATTGCCATGCCGCAGCAATGCGCGCTGATGGGCTTTGGCGACTATGCGATTTCGCCGCTGCTGCTGCCCAGCCTGACCACGATACGCCCTCCCGCGCGCGAGATCGGCGAGATCGCCGCGCTGCGCATCCTTGAAGCGCTGGGCGCCGTCCCCCTTGAGGGCAAGAGCGCCAACGCGCGCCTGAACCGCCTGGCGTGCGAAGTCATCGCGCGCGAAAGCGCCTGAATCAACTGAGAAGGAACACCATGAATATCATCAAGACTGTGGGATTGACGCTGGCCTTCACGGCCGGCGCGCTGGCACAGGCGGCCGAGCCGATCAGCATCGGCTTTCAAAAAGGCAGCGGCCTGCTGGCCGTATTGAAAGCCCAGGGCACGCTGGAAAAAACCCTGGGCGCGCAGCAAAGGCAAGTGCGCTGGATCGAGTTTCCGGCCGGGCCGCAAATGCTCGAAGCGCTCAATACGGGCAGCATCGACTTTGGCAGCACGGGCGCGCCGCCGCCGGTGTTCGGCCAGGCGGCCGGTGTCGACCTGCTGTACGTGGGCGCGGAACCGGCGCCCGTGTCCAGCGAAGCGATCTTTGTGGCGAAGGACTCGCCGCTGAAAAACGTGAAGGAACTCAAGGGCAAACGGGTGGCGTTCCAGAAGGGGTCCGGCTCACACTTTTTGCTTGTCGTGGCGCTGCAGAAAGTCGGGCTGAGCATGCGCGATATCGTGCCGATCTACCTGGGTCCGGCCGAAGCGCGCGCCGCCTTTGTCAGCGGCAAGATCGATGCATGGGTGGTGTGGGACCCGTACTTTGCCTCGGCCCAGCAGGCTTACCAGGTGCGCGTGCTGGCCGACTACCAGGGCCTGCCGCAAGCCAATGGTTTCTACCTGGCCTCGCGCAAGTTCGCGCAGCAGTCGCCGCAGATTTTATCAACCATGCTGGACCAGATCCGCGCCACCGGCAACTGGGCCGCAGCCCACCCGAAAGACATCGCCGCGCTGATCGGCCCGCTGACGGGACTGCCTCCGGAAATCGTCGCCACCTGGCAGGCCCGCACGCGCTATGGCGCCGTGCCCGTGACGGCCGATATCGTCGCCAGCCAGCAGCGCGTGGCCGATCTGTTTTACCAGCAGAAGCTGATACCGAAGCCGGTGACGGTGGCTGGCAGCGTGTGGCGTTGGCAGCCCAAAAATCCGTAGGTCGGAGTAGCGCGGCGAAGCCACGCGTAATCCGACAACATTGTTGGCGTTACCGGTGTTGTCGGATTACGCCCTGCGGGCTAATCCGACCTACGGTTGATGCTGGCATCAATGTTTATGGCCGCAACTGGGGCCATGCACATGGCCCGACGACTGTTTGACGGTCATGTCGGCCTTGGCATCGCGCCCGCTGTCGCCGGGAAAACCGGCCGCCGTCAGGTTGTCCAGATACTGCTGCCAAAGGACAGCCTGCTCGGCGCCCAGCTTGTACAGATAGGTCCACGTATACAGGCCGGAATTGTGGCCGTCGCTGAAGGTGGGCTGCACGGCGTAGTTGCCGACCGGGTCCAGGCTGGTCAGGCCCACCAGGCGTTTGCCCAGCTGCAGCGTTTCCTGGCCCTTGCCGTGGCCCTGCACTTCGGCCGATGGCGAATACACGCGCAGGTATTCGAACGGCAGCGAAAAGGCCGCGCCGTCGTCAAACGTAATTTCCAGCACGCGCGACTGGTTGCGCACGGTAATGCCGGTGGGTTGTGGGGTCGTTGTGCTCATGATAAATTCTTTATGCGGTCAAACGTTGGATGATGGCGGCATGCAGCGCCGGCAATAGCGCGCGGCGCGCCGCCAGCACCTCGGGCGGCGTGGCGCGCTGCACCACGGCCCAGCTCGGATTCGGGAAATGCGCGTCGTCCAGGTAGCGCGGAATCACATGCCAGTGCACGTGCGGCGTCATGTTGCCGAAGCTGGCCAGGTTGACCTTTTCCGGCTGCATCACTTCACGCACAGCCAGCTCGACCTGCCATACCACTTCCATGACATAGTTGCGCTCGCCTGGCGTCAGGTCTGTCATTTCCTTGACATGCCGGTTCCAGATCACGCGGCAAAAGCCGGGGTAGGCAGGATCGTCGACGGCGACCACCGACAGGCGGTCGCTGCGCCACAGCAAGGCGCCGACACCCTGCTGGCTGGCGAAGCCGTCGAGCAAACTGCACAGGTCGCAAGGGGCGGACATTACACCAGCACCCGCTCGATGCCGCCATCGTTGGCGCGTTTCACATAGTCCGGCATCCAGTTCTCTCCCAGCAGGTGTTTGGCGATCTCGACGACGATATAGTCGGCGGTGGTGCCCGAATCGTCATTGTAGCGCGACAGGCCTTGCAGGCAGGACGGGCAGCTGGTGAGGATTTTCACGTCGCCCGTAAAGCCGTCGCCGCGCAGCTTGTCGGCGCCCTTGACCATCTCTTCTTCCTTGCGGAAACGCACTTGCGTGGAGATATCGGGGCGCGTGACGGCCAGCGAACCGGATTCGCCGCAGCAACGGTCGTTCTTTTCGATCTTCACGTTGTCCACCGTGCTGATCAGGGAGTTGATGGTCTTGCCCGACTCCTGCAGCTTCATCGGATTGTGGCAAGGCTCGTGGTACATATAGCGCGTGCCGTTCACGCCTTCGAGCTTGACCTGTTTTTCCAGCAGGTATTCATGGATATCCATGATGCGGCAGCCCGGGAAAATCTTCTCGAACTGATACGTGGCCAGCTGGTCGTAGCAGGTGCCGCACGACACCAGCACCGTCTTGATGTCGAGGTAGTTGAGCGTATTGGCCATGCGGTGGAACAAGACGCGGTTGTCCGTCATCATCTTTTCGGCCTTGTCGAATTCGCCGGCGCCGCGTTGCGGATAGCCGCAGCACAGGTAGCCAGGCGGCAAGACCGTCTGCACGCCCACTTCCCACAGCATCGCCTGCGTGGCCAGGCCCACTTGCGAGAACAGGCGCTCCGAACCGCAACCGGGGAAGTAGAACACGGCTTCCGTATCGGCCGTGGTGGTCTTCGGATTGCGGATGATCGGAATGACTTTGTCGTCTTCGATATCGAGCAGCGCGCGCGCGGTTTTCTTCGGCAGGTTGCCCGGCATCTTTTTATTGATGAAGTGAATCACCTGCGCCTTGACGGGCGGCTTGCCGGTAGTCGGTGGCGGCGCCTTGGTCTGCTTTTTGGCAAATTTCTTCAGCAGGTCGTGGCCCAGGCGCTGCGCCTTGTAGCCCCAGCCGATCATGACCTTGCGGGTGGCGTTGATCGTCACCGGATCGGTGGCGTTCAGGAACAGCATGGTGGCCTTGGTGCCCGGATTGAAACTTTTCTTTTCCATTTTGCGCAGCAGGTTGCGCATGTTCATCGACACGTCGCCGAAGTCGATATTCACCGGGCACGGCGTGACGCACTTGTGGCACACGGTGCAATGGTCGGCCACGTCTTCGAACTCTTCCCAATGCTTGATGGAAATGCCGCGGCGCGTCTGTTCTTCGTACAGGAATGCTTCGATCAGCGACGAGGTCGCGAGGATCTTGTCGCGCGGCGAGTACAGCATATTGGCGCGCGGCACGTGGGTCGAGCAGACGGGTTTGCACTTGCCGCAGCGCAGGCAGTCCTTGACGCTGTCGGCAATCGCGCCGATATCGCTTTGCTGCATGATCAGCGACTCGTGGCCCATCAGGCCGAACGATGGCGTGTAGGCATTGCGCAGGTCGGCGCCCATGCCTGGCAGGTTCAGCAATTTACCCTTGTTGAAACGGCCTTCCGGATCGATGCGCAGCTTGTAGCTGCGGAAGTCGCCGATCTCTTCTTCCGTCAAGAATTCCAGCTTGGTAATGCCGATACCGTGCTCGCCGGAAATCACGCCATTGAGCGAGCGGGCCAGGATCATGATGCGGCCCACGGCTTCGTGGGCGTCCTGCAGCATTGCGTAGTTGTCCGAGTTGACGGGCAAGTTGGTATGCACATTGCCGTCGCCGGCATGCATGTGCAGCGCGACAAACACGCGGCTACGCAGGATGCGCGCATGGATCGCGGTCGCTTCGTCGAGGATCAGCTTGAAGGCGGCGCCGTTGAAGATCTGGCGCAGCTGGGCGCGGATTTCCTGCTTCCAGGTAATGCGCACGGTGCGGTCCTGCACCACGTCGAACAGGGTGGCGTCGGGCTGGGTTTCCAGGCGCGCGTCGAACACGGGCAGCAGGCGGTCCATGCCCAGTTCGGCCAGCTCATGCTTGACGTCGGCCAGCGGACGGTCCAGCTGGGCCAACAAATACGTCCAGCGGGCCGTGACCTGCGCCAGCAAGTGCTGCGCCTGCTCGGCGCGGTCGCCCAGCATTTCGGCGTCATCGACGCGGTCGTCGGATGCATCGTCGCTCTTGCCGATCGGCAGGTTGCCCTTGCCGAAGAAGTCGCTCAGGGCCTCGGCCAGCTGCAGCTTGTTCTTGATCGACAGCTCGATATTGATGCGCTCGATACCATCCGTGTATTCGCCCATGCGATTGAGCGGAATCACCACGTCTTCATTGATCTTGAACGCATTGGTATGCTTGGCGATCGCCGCCGTGCGGGCACGATCGAGCCAGAATTTCTTGCGCGCTTCCGGGCTGACGGCGACAAAGCCTTCGCCGACGCGGGTGTTGGCAATGCGCACCACTTCCGAAGCCGCTTGCGCGACCGCATTTTCATCGTCGCCGACGATGTCGCCGAACAGCGCCATCTTCGGCAGCACGCCGCGTTTCGACTTGGTGGCGTAGCCGACCGCGCGCAGGTAGCGCTCGTCCAGGTGCTCCAGACCCGCCAGGCGAATCGTCGTGTACTGCTCGCCCTTGGCCGGCAAGCCGTCCAGGTAATCCTTGATTTCCACGATCGACGGAATCGCATCGCGCGCCTGGCCGAAGAACTCCAGGCAGACGGTGCGGGCGAATTTCGGCATCTTGTGCAAGATCCAGCGCGCCGACGTGATCAGGCCGTCACAACCTTCTTTCTGGATGCCCGGCAAGCCGGCCAGGAATTTGTCGGTCACGTCCTTGCCCAGGCCTTCCTTGCGGAATTTACGGCCAGGAATTTCCAAGATTTCCGTCTTGAATGGCGCGTTCGGCTTGGTGGCGTCGCGCGTGCTCGGGTGACGCCATTCCAGCTGGAAACGCGCTAGTGCGATATCGTGGATCTTGCCCAGGTTATGGTCGAGGCGCGTGACGTCGAGCCAGTCGCCGTTCGGGTCGACCATGCGCCACGAGGCCAGGTTGTCCAGCGCCGTGCCCCACAGCACGGCCTTCTTGCCGCCCGCGTTCATGGCGACGTTGCCGCCGATACACGATGCATGGGCCGAGGTCGGATCGACCGCAAACACGAAACCGGCCTTCTCGGCCGCTTCCGATACCTTGTTGGTAATCACGCCGGCGCCCGAATAGATGGTCGCGTATTCGTGCGTCAAGCCCGGCAGCACCGTCATTTCGACGGCGCCCAGGTCGATCAGTTTTTCCGTGTTGATCACGGCCGACATCGGCGTCAATGGAATCGCGCCGCCCGTGTAGCCGGTGCCGCCGCCGCGCGGAATGATGGTCAGTCCCAGCTCGATACAGCCTTTCACCAGGCCGGCCATTTCCTCTTCCGTGTCGGGCGTCAGCACCACGAACGGATACTCGACGCGCCAGTCGGTGGCGTCGGTCACGTGCGACACGCGCGTCATGCCGTCGAAGCGCACATTGTGCTTCTCGGTATAGCGGCCCAGCACTTTCACCGTGCGCTTGCGCAGGTCATAGGTCTTGCGGAATTCTTCGCCAAAATCGGCCACGGCCTTGCTGGCTGCGGTCAAAAGCAGCTCGACATTATGGCTGCGCGCCTTGGCCACTTCCGGCGACTCGCCGCTGGCGGCCATGTCGCCGCCGGCCGCGTCGATCGACAGGCGGCGCTTGTCGACTTCGGCCAGGCGGTGATGCAGGGCATCGATCAGGCCCTGGCGGCGTTTCGGGTTGTCGAGCAGGTCGTCCTGCAGATACGGGTTGCGGCGCACCACCCAGATATCGCCGAGCACTTCGTACAGCATGCGCGCCGAACGGCCGGTCTGGCGCGCACCGCGCAGCTCGTCGAGCAGGCGCCACGAGTCCTCCCCCAGCAGCCGGATCACGATCTCGCGATCGGAAAACGACGTGTAGTTATACGGGATTTCACGCAGGCGGCTGGCTGCGGGACCATTGGGCGTTTCTGCCAATAAAGCTTGGATATGTGCGGGAGCGTTCATGGATTGGAGGCGATGTGGACTGGACCCTAAACACCCATTTTATCTTATTGCGCCGCACCATGCGGGAACAGCCTTAGCCCGCCTAAGGTTTAAGCAGTCCATCCGCCACAAAAGCAAATATGGCAAAGACGTGATTTGAATGAATAAAAGTTCAAATGAGAATCATATTTCATCGGAATATGCCAACTTTTCGCACCCGCCCCCAATTATCGGACTGCCCAAATATGGGGCAATAGCGGGGCAAACCCGCGTTGCAAAACGCCCCATCATCGACCACTCAGGACAGCATCTGTCCAATCCGGTGCCAGACGCCATCGGGCACATACAGCAACAACATTGTCATGGTCAGGTAGCGCGCGCACTTGCCGACCGCCATGTAGGCGACGCTGGGCCAGAACGGCAATTTCAGCCAGCCCGCCAGCGTGCACAGCGGATCGCCGACGCCGGGCAGCCAGGCCAGCAGCATGGTCTTGGCGCCATAGCGGGCCAGCCAGCGGAACCAGCGCGTGTCGCGCTCCTTGGCAAACGCCTGCTTGGCCCGGTAGCCCATCCAGTAGTCGACGGCACCGCCCAGGGTATTGCCAACGGTGGCCACTGCAATGGCGGGCCAGAACAGCGCGGGATTGGCCTTGATCACGGCAAACACGGCCGGCTCGGAGCCGAGCGGCAGCAAGGTGGCGGAAATAAAGCTGATCAGAAAGACCGATGTCAGCCCGACCTCCGGCGCTGCTATCAGTTGCAGCAGCCAGGTGATTGCGGATTCGATCATTGAACACTTCGCGATGCGGTAAGGCTCTCCATTATAATGAAGAGCAGCTTGCGCGCCGCACGAACCGCGCGAACGGGCAAGGGCTCACCGGCCCGCAGTTCCACAGAGCATTATGTTGCCCCGCTATCCGCCCCGGACAACCGATGCCGACGTATCCGCTCCAGTCCACACCTGGCCCAGAATCACTCGCTAGCAGACCATGAACATCGACTATCTCAAGAAAATCCTGACCGCCCGCGTCTATGACGTTGCCTCCGAAACGCCGCTGGAACTGGCGCCGAACCTGTCGCAGCGCATCGGCAACCAGATTTACTTCAAGCGCGAAGACATGCAAAGCGTGTTCAGCTTCAAGGTGCGCGGCGCCTACAACAAGATGGCCCACCTGAGCGACGCGCAATTGAAGCGCGGCGTCATCTGCGCCTCGGCAGGTAACCATGCCCAGGGCGTAGCGCTGTCGGCCGCGCGCCTCGGCTGCCGCGCGCTGATCGTCATGCCCACCACCACCCCGCCCTTGAAAATCGAAGCGGTGCGCGCGCGTGGCGGCAGCAGCGTGGAAATCGTGCTGCACGGCGACTCGTACACCGACGCCTACAACCACGCGCTGACCCTGGAACACGAACAAAAACTCACGTTTGTGCACCCGTTCGACGACCCGGACGTGATCGCCGGCCAGGGCACGATCGGCATGGAAATTTTGCGCCAGCACTCGGGCCCCATCCACGCCATCTTTATCGCCATTGGCGGCGGCGGCCTGATCGCCGGCGTGGCGGCGTATGTCAAACAGATCCGTCCCGATATCAAAATCATCGGCGTGCAGACCGTCGATTCGGACGCGATGGCCCGTTCGCTGAAAGCAAAAGAACGCGTCACCCTGCCCGACGTCGGCCTGTTCTCGGACGGCACGGCGGTGCGCCTGGTGGGCGAGGAAACCTTCCGCCTGGCCCAGCAGTATGTGGACGAAGTGATCATTGTCGACACCGACGCCATCTGCGCCGCCATCAAGGATGTGTTTACGGACACGCGCTCGATCCTGGAGCCGGCCGGCGCGCTGGCCATTGCCGGCGCCAAGGCGTATGTGGAACGGGCCAGCCTCACCAAACACCCGATCGTCAACCAGACGCTGGTGACGATCGCCTGCGGCGCCAACATGAATTTCGACCGCCTGCGCTTTGTGGCCGAGCGGGCCGAACTGGGCGAATTTCGCGAAGCCGTGTTTGCCGTCACCATGCGCGAACAGCGCGGCAGCTTCAAGCGTTTCTGTTCGCTGATCGGCGCGCGCAATGTCACGGAATTCAATTACCGCATCAGCGACGAGAAGGAGGCGCATGTGTTTGTCGGCATGCAGATCGCCGACCGCCATGAATCGGGCGCGCTGGCCAAGCGTTTCGAGGAGCACGATTTCCGCACGCTGGACCTGACCCATGACGAACTGGCCAAGTCGCATATCCGCCACCTGGTGGGCGGCAAGAGCCGGCTGGCGCAGGACGAGCTGCTGTACCGCTTCGAGTTCCCCGAGCGTCCGGGCGCACTGATGCGCTTTCTCGACAGCATGGCGCCGAACTGGAACATTTCGCTGTGCCATTACCGCAGCCAGGGCGGCGACGTGGGACGCATCCTGATCGGCCTGCAGGTGCCACCGGACGAGATGGGCGAGTTTGCGCGCTTTCTCGATACGCTGGGGTACCGGTATTGGGATGAGACCAGCAATCCGGTATACAAGCTGTTTTTGGGGTAAATAGCGAATAACCCAAGTGCAGATGCCGGGGTCGTATCCTAAGGGTACGACCCCAGTCCTTGCCGTTGGGTTGAAATAAGCTACCATTCACCCTTCACAGAAATTTGCAGCCACGCCACCATGACTACCACCAACGATCTTGCCGAACTGTCCCCCCTGGGCAAAAGCTCGGCCTACCGCAGCGATTACGCTCCGGAGCTGCTGTTCCCGATCCCACGCCAGGGCAAGCGCGACGAGCTGGAGCTGCGCGGCACCCTGCCCTTCTTCGGCCTCGATATCTGGAACGCCTACGAACTGTCGTGGCTGAACCTGCGCGGCAAGCCGCAAGTGGCGGTGGCCAAGGTCAGCGCGCCGGCCGACTCGCCCAATATCATCGAGTCGAAGTCGTTCAAGCTGTACCTGAACTCGTTCAACCAGACGCGGCTGGACAGCCCGGAAGCGCTGCTGGCCTTGCTGAAACAGGATCTGTCGAACGGTTTCGGCGCGCCGGTGCAGGTCGAGCTGACCTTGCAGGAAAATTTCGGCAAATTGAAAATGGGTGAATTCGACGGCGTGCTGCTCGACCGCCTGGACCTGGAAATCACGCAATACACGCCGTCGCCGCAGCTGTTGACGGCCGCGTTCGACGAAGCGCCCGTGGAAGAAAAACTGGTGTCGCACCTGCTCAAATCGAACTGCCTGGTGACGGGGCAGCCGGACTGGGGCAGCGTGCAGATCGAGTATGCGGGACCGCAGATCGACCAGGAAAGCCTGCTGCGCTATCTGATCGGCTTCCGCGAGCACAATGAATTCCATGAACAGTGTGTCGAGCGCATCTTTGTCGATATCTTGCGCCATTGCAAGCCGCAAAAGCTGTCCGTGTATGCGCGCTATACGCGCCGTGGCGGCCTGGACATCAATCCGTGGCGCAGCAACTTCAGCACCGGGCAGATGCCGGGCAATTTGCGCAACGCCCGCCAATAAGCACTGGTCAGCGCTGCCGGAAGGGCGCAGAATGATGCTTTCAGGCATGCTAACTGTGTTTTAAAACAACGCCAGTACCGAGCTTGCAAGCAACAGAAAACGCTGAAAAGTCGGAAAATCGGCATTCAGCGACGGAAAAACCGGCTGGAGTTTCGTTTTTAATCAAGAAATAGCTAATTCACCTTGATGTTATTTTTTTGTTAAAATGATGACTACTCTTGCCGGAGCGCCCACTGCGCCGGCAGCAAGCATATACTGTTGAGAATTGGCGTTACAGGCCGCACAAACAGGCCTATAATTCGGCTCGCAAGCCTTCTGCGCATTGCACCATTTCATTGAGTGTCATGACTAATCTTAGCAAAATACTATCCCTCGAAAACGTCCTGCTGGACCTGGAAGTCTCCAGCAAAAAGCGCGCTTTCGAGCAAGCCGGCCTGATCTTCGAAAACAATTACGGCATCGCCCGCTCTACCGTGTCGGACAATCTGTTCGCGCGCGAACGCCTGGGTTCGACCGGCCTCGGTCATGGCGTGGCCGTGCCGCATGGCCGCATCAAGGGCACCAAGACGCTGAAGGCGCCACTGGGCGCCTTCGTGCGCCTGGTCGAACCGATTCCGTTCGAGTCGCCCGATGGCAAGCCCGTCAGCCTGCTGTTTTTTCTGCTGATCCCCGACCACGTTACCCAGCAGCATCTGGAAATCCTGTCGGAAATTGCCGAGATGTTTTCCGACGACGCCTTCCGCACGGCGCTGGCCACCGATCCGGAACCGAAATCCGTGCATTCGCGCATCGTCAATTGGCAACCTAGTCTGCAAGCGGCGGGTTAAACTTCAGGTCTTCCTCCACTCCTGAAGAAAACTGCCATGTTGCAAACGCCGCTGACGATACAACGCCTGTACGACGACAATCGTGAAAGTCTGCAACTGGGCTGGTTTGCCGGCTTTCCCGGCGGCGAGCGCCTGATCTCGGGCGATGTTTCCTCGGCCGCCGACCAGGTCGGCCATTTGAACCTGATCCACCCAGGCCGCATCCAGGTGTTTGGCCACCAGGAAATCAATTACTACCAGCGCCTGAAGGTCAATACGCGCACCCACGTGATCGGCGAGCTGATCGCCGGCGGCCCGCCCGCGCTGATCATCGCCCAAGGCCTGGAAACGCCACCCGACATCCTCGCCATCTGCGACGAGCAGAATATCCCGCTGTTTTCCACGCCGCTGCCGGCCGCGCAAGTGATCGACTTCCTGCGCGTCTACCTGTCAAAAAAGCTGGCGCAGCGCATCATCATGCATGGCGTTTTCATGGACGTGCTGGGCGTGGGCGTGCTGATCACGGGCGACTCGGGCCTGGGCAAGAGCGAGCTGGGACTGGAACTGATTTCGCGCAGCCACGGCCTGGTGGCCGACGATGCCGTCGAGTTTTCACGCATCGCGCCGAACATGATCGAAGGACGCTGCCCGCCGCTGCTGCAGAACCTGCTCGAAGTGCGTGGCCTGGGCCTGCTCGACATCAAGGCCATCTTTGGCGAAACGGCTGTGCGCCGCAAGATGCGGCTGAAACTGATCGTGCACCTGGTGCGCCGCAATGCGCTGGAAGAAGAAGTCGAGCGCCTGCCGTTCCTGTTCCCAACCGAAGACGTGCTGGGCCTGCCGATCCGCAAGGTCGTCATCCCCGTCGCCGCCGGCCGCAATATCGCCGTGCTGCTGGAAGCGGCCGTGCGCAATACCATCTTGCAATTGCGCGGCATCGATACCTTGCAGGAGTTCATGGAGCGGCAACGATTGGCCATGAGTGGCGATTGATATTGCCAAGGAGTTCGCCCTTGCAAGGGCGAACCGTTCCGCAGGCACGAAGCTGCGCTTCGTCAATTCCCTGCTTCACCAACGATTGGCAATGAGCGGCGATTAGCGCGTAGGTCGGATTAGCGGGCCTTGGCCCGCGTAATCCGACAACATTGTTGGCACCGGCACGTGGGTTTGTCCAATCCGCACCACACAAGTAATTGCAATAATTTGTAAGCCGGGTTGCCACGGGGCGCGCATGCGGTCTTTATTGTATGATTGCCGCATGCATATCGTCCTTATCACCGGCATCTCCGGCTCCGGCAAATCCGTCGCACTCAATGTGCTCGAAGACACCGGCTATTACTGCGTCGACAACCTGCCGCCGGCCCTGTTGCCGAACCTGGTGCAAACCCTGCGCGAAGAGGGCGCCACCCATTTGGCCGTGGCCGTCGATGCGCGCAGCGCCGAGTCGCTGGTCAGCCTGCCGCACAATGTGGCGCTGCTGCGCGACCAGGGACATGACGTCAAGGTGATGTTTCTGACTGCCACCACGCATTCGCTGGTGGCACGCTTTTCGGAAACGCGGCGCAGCCATCCGCTGTCGCATGAATTGCGCCCCGACGCCAATCCGGCCAGCCGCCGCACCCTGATCGAGTGCATCCTGGAAGAGCGCGAACGCCTGTCGGCGATCGAGCAGCTCGGCCATGTGATCGATACGTCCGAGCTGAGCGCCAACAAGCTGCGTGCCTGGGTCAAGGATATCGTTGCTTCCGAACGCGCGCCGCTGACCTTGTTCTTCGAATCGTTTGCCTTCAAGCTGGGCGTGCCGCTGGACGCCGACTTCGTGTTCGATGTGCGGGCCTTGCCGAATCCCTATTACGACCTAGCGCTGCGTCCGCTCGATGGCCGCGACGCGCCGGTGATCGCGTTTCTCGACGCACAGCCGAGTGCGCTGGAGATGTTTGCCGACATCCGCAATTTTGTGGAAAAATGGTTGCCGTCGTTCAAATCCGACAACCGCAGCTATCTGACGGTGGCGCTCGGCTGCACGGGCGGCCAGCACCGCTCGGTGTACATGGCGGAACATCTGGCGCAGTATTTTGCGGACAAGGAACGGGTCGTCCTGCGGCACCGCGAGCGTCACTGAGCAGTGAACGAGGAAAAAATGGCCGCAAAAAAGGGCGCGAGTAAAATACAGCGCGCCCTTAGTTGATCACAACAATCTGGAAACGGCAGGCCGGCTAGACAGCGGCGGCGGCTTCTTCAGAGTTGTCGGTGTTGTCAGGCAGATGCTTGATCGCCTCTTTACCGTGCCCTTGCACTTTGGTTTTGTACTTCATCACTTGCCGGTCCAGCTTGTCGATCAGGCTGTCGATCGCGGCATACAGGTCTTGCGCCAGGCTTTCCACATAGACGGTCTTGCCGCTCAGTCGCAGATTCACTTCGGCCTTCTGGCGTTTTTCTTTCTCTTTGAGGTTGTCGACGGTCAGAATCACGGCAATATCGATGACGTGATCGAAATGGCGTTTCACGCGTTCCAGTTTGGTTTGTACGTATTCACGGATGGCTGGTGTCACTTCGAGATGATGTCCGCTGATGGTGAGATTCATACACACTCCTAAAGATGATCGGGTTCGTGCGGTGTCCGTGACATCCGGACCGTAGAGGAACCGAAAAAACTACAAAGACTTACGCAGGCTCACTGGCGGAATTTTCAACGCTTCCCGGTATTTGGCAACAGTACGTCGCGCAATCACCATGCCTTGTTCCCCCAGCATGTCCGCAATCTTACTGTCGGATAAAGGATTTTTAGGGTTCTCTGCTCCTGTCAATTGCACGATCAATGCCCGTATCGCCGTCGAGGACGCTTCCCCTCCTGCTTCGGTGGCGACATGGCTGCCAAAGAAATACTTCAACTCAAACATTCCATGCGGGGTCAGCATGTACTTTTGGGTTGTTACCCGCGAGATAGTACTCTCGTGTAAACCCAGTGTATCAGCTATTTCACGAAGCACAAGTGGCCGCATGGCAACTGCGCCATGCGAGAAAAAATCCTTTTGTCGTTCTACTATCGCCTGCGCCACGCGCAGGATGGTATCGAAGCGCTGGCGCATGTTCTTGATCAGCCATTTGGCTTCCTGCAGCTGCGCGCCCATGCCGCCCTCGCCTTTGCCCTGCTTGAGCAGGTTGGCGTACATGGCGTTCACGCGCAGGCGTGGCATCACGTCATTGTTCAGCGATACCTGCCAGCCATTGCGGGCGCGCTTGACCACCACGTCCGGCACCACGTAGTCGGACACGTCGGACGCGAACACGGCGCCCGGATGGGGATTGCACAGGCGAATCACGGTCTGTGCTTCGCGCAGGTCTTCATCGTCGCAATCGAGGGCTTTTTTCAGCTTGTTGAAGTCGCGCTGGGCAAACCAGGTCAGGTGTTTTTCCACGATGGTCAGGGCCATGCGGCGCGTCACCAGCGCCACCTGTGGCAGGCGCTTGATCTGCAGCGCCAGGCATTCGGAGGCGTTGCGCGCGCCCACGCCGGCCGGGTCGAAACTTTGCAGCAGCGACAGCGCCGTGCGCAGCTCGTCGGCGTCCACTTCCAGCTCTTCCGGCAGGCGCGCCTGGATCTCCTCGAGTGGCTCTTCCAGATAGCCATTGTCGTCCAGCGCATCGATGATCAGTTCGACCAGCGCGCGGTCGCGCAGCTCCAGCACGGTCACGCGCATCTGCTCCATCAGGTGCTCGCGCAAGGTGCAGTGATGGGCCTCCAGTTGTGGCCTGGAATCTTCGTCATCGGGCGCCTTGCCGCGACTCGCTTCGTTCCAGTCGCTGTCGCCGCCTTCGGGCGCGGCCGTGCTTTCGCCGCCATCGCCATCAAAGGTTTCCGCTTCGGCGGCTGGCGCCGGCGCGTCCTGGCCCGGTGGCGCCGGCGGTGCTTCGCCGGGCGCCGCGGTCGAGCTCAGCGCACCATCGGACAGCAGGCGCAAGGAGCGGTCGAGCGGATCGTCGAGCCGTTCCAGCAAGGGATTATCGGTCAGCAATTGCTCGAGCTCCTGGTGCAATTCCAGGGTGGACAGTTGCAACAGGCGTATCGATTGCTGTAGTTGCGGCGTCAGTGCCAGATGCTGCGAGGTGCGCAGCTGCAGTGATTGTTTCATCGGCTTACATGCGGAAGTGTTCGCCCAGATACACGCGGCGCACCGACTCGTTGGCGATGATGTCGTCGGGCCGCCCGGACGCCAGCACCGAGCCCTGGTTGATGATGTAGGCGCGGTCGCAGATGCCCAGCGTTTCGCGCACATTATGGTCGGTGATCAGCACGCCGATATTGCGTTCCTTCAAAAACCGCACGATGCGCTGGATCTCGATCACGGCGATCGGATCGACGCCGGCGAACGGTTCATCGAGCAGCACGAAGCGGGGATCGGTGGCCAGCGCGCGGGCAATTTCCACGCGCCGCCGTTCACCGCCCGACAGCGACAGGGCCTGGTTTTCGCGCAGCTTTTCGATCTGCAAGTCGGCCAGCAGCTTGTCGAGGCGCTCCTCGATCTCGGGCTTTTTCAGCGGACGGCCGTCGACGGTCTGGATTTCCAGCACGGCGCGAATATTGTCTTCCACCGTCAGCTTGCGAAATACCGACGCTTCCTGCGGCAGGTAGGACAGGCCCATCTGCGCGCGGCGGTGGATCGGCAGGCTGGAGATATCGACGCCGCTGATGTCGATGGTGCCGCCGTCCGACGGCACCAGGCCGACGATCATGTAGAACGAGGTGGTCTTGCCGGCGCCGTTCGGACCCAAGAGGCCCACCACTTCGCCGCATTCGACTTGCAGCGACACGTCATGCACGACCTGCCGCTTGCCATAGGTCTTTTGCAGTCCCCGCACGATCAGGGTGCTGCCACAGCGTAAATTGTTGTCCATTATTTCTTTCCTGGCGTGGGCACCGGCGCAGGCGCGGCGGGCGCCTTCTCCGCCGGCGTCTTGTTCTTCGGCTGGATCACCATGCGCACGCTGCCGGCGCCCGGGGCGCTGGTACCGCTGTTGCTGTTTTCCATGTTGAACAACTCGTTGCGGCTGTCATACGAGATAAAGGCGCCGTTGGCCACGTCGGTCGGCTTGGTGCCTTCCAGGCGCGTGAGCTTGGCGCGGGTAAACAGTTTCACCACTTCCGTCTTGTTGTTGTATTCCACGCGCTCGGCTTCGCCTTCGATCCACAGGTCGCCGGCGCCATCGCGTTTCTGGCGGAAAGTGGCCAGCTTGCCCGCATCGGCCCAGAACGTGATGAACTGGTAGCCCTGCGGATCTTCCGTGATCAGGGCGCGGCCGGCCTTCATGGTCAGCGTACCTTTTACCAGCACCACGTCGCCGGTCAGCGTGCGCGTCTGCTTGATGTCATCGACCTGGCCGCGCTGGGCGGTGATCACGGCTTCTTTTTCGGAGTCGGCCTTTTCGGCCCGGGCCGTGCCCATCACGGCCAGCGAGAACAGGCTCAACAGCAAGATTTTTTTCATTTTATATTAGTCCTTTTGCATATCTTTTATTGGGCCGGCGCAGCAGCGGGCGCCTGCACCGGCGTGCGCGGCGGAATCACGATGCGCACCGAATTGGGCACGTCCACCACGCTGGTGGCGTTGTTGGCGTTCAGGCCCACGCCGGTCACATGCGAGCGGCCCGACACCAGGTCGACCGGCACGGCCGACTCCATCCGCTCTTCGTCGGGGTAAATCGTCAGCGCCTCGGTTTTCAGCGTCAGGTTCTGCGTTTTCGGCCCGGCTATGCGGTCGATCACCACATTGCGCGACAACTGCAGGCGCGTGTTGTTCTGGTCGATATGCGCCAGTTCCGCGTTCATGTTCAGCGGCGGCACGCCCGGGCTGATCTTGCGCACGAAAGGCTGGTCGATATTGGACGAATCGTCAGCCGGGAAATGCGTGAGCTTGGCGCCGGACACGATATAGCTCGGTTTGCCCTGCAAATCCATGCGCACCATGCTGAAATTGGTGACGAAATAATCGGGCTCGTCGAGCTTCTTGCTGCCATTGACGTCCTGGCTGCTCTTGTTCATCACTTCGAGCAGCCAGAAGCTGCCCAGTGCGAACACGACGGCGCCCAGCACGGTAAAAATCATGCGCCAGCGATGGGCGCCTTCTGGCTTCCGCATAGTGTTTCACTCTCAAAAAGTTGTGCCTCCCTGCCGGTCCGGCAGGCCTGCGGGCATCAGATCACCTTGGCCTGTGTCAGGTCATGGATATGCAGCGCGCCGACCAGCTTGCCGTCAGCGTCGACCACCAGCATCTGATTGATGCGGTGCTGCTCCATCACGGCCACGGCATCGACGGCCAGACGGTCGGGCGCGATGCTGCGCGGCTGCGCATGCATCACGTCGCGGATCGCCACTTGCGTGAAATCCTGCACGCGTTCGAACATGCGGCGCAGGTCGCCATCGGTAAACACGCCCACCGGGCGGTCCTGCGCATCGACCACGGCCGTCATGCCCATGCCCTTCCTTGTCATTTCTTCCAGCGCCTGCAGCAGCGATGCGTCCACCGGCACTTTCGGCACCCGCTCGCCGCTGCGCATCACGTCATGCACGTGCGTCAGCAGGCGGCGGCCCAGGGCGCCACCCGGATGCGAACGGGCAAAATCTTCTTCCTTGAAGCCCCGCAAGTCCAGCAGCGCCACCGCCAGCGCGTCGCCCAGCGCCAGCGTCACGGTGGTGCTGGCGGTCGGCGCCAGGTTCAGCGGACAGGCTTCTTTTTCCACCGAGATATCGAGATGCACGTCGGCCAGCTGTGCCAGGCTCGACTGCGGCTTGCCCGTCATCGAGATCAGCACGCCGCCCATGCGCTTGACGACCGGCATGATGGCCATCAGTTCGGCCGATTCGCCGGAATACGAGATGGCAATAAACGCATCCTCGGACGTAACCATGCCCAGGTCGCCATGGGCCGCTTCGGCCGGATGCACGAACATCGCCGGCGTGCCGGTGGACGAGAGCGTCGCGGCGATCTTGCGCGCGATATGGCCGGACTTGCCGATGCCGGATACCACCACGCGGCCCTTGCATTCGAGCAGCAGCGCGACGGCGCGGCCGACACTGTCGTCCGTGGCCAGGCGCGCATGCAGCGCGATGATGGCATCGGCCTCGATTTGCAAGGTGGTGCGGGCCAGCGCCACGGCCCGCTCGCTTGTGGCTTTCATGTCACTTCGATCAAAAGCTTTCTGCATTGTTTTTTCATGGGTTACACTCATCCCCAAAGTATAAACGAATTAGGAAAGCAAAAAACTTGCCAGTCACAACAAACAACGATTTCCACTGACCTCCCCGGGCAACCCATGTTTTCCTCGCTAGAACTGACCTTGATGTTACTCGGCAGCGCCGTGCTTGGCGTGGTCGCTTTCAGAATGTTGCATTTGCCGCCCATGCTCGGCTACCTGGCAGTCGGCATCGTCATCGGCCCCCACGCGCTGGGCCTGGCGGCCGAGAATGAAGCGAGCCATACGCTGGCCGAATTCGGCGTCGTGTTCCTGATGTTTTCCATCGGGCTCGAATTCTCCCTCCCCAAGTTTCTCGCCATGCGGCGCATCGTGTTCGGACTCGGCATGGCGCAGGTGGTGACCACCATCGTCGCCACCGTCGTGTTCGGCTGGTTCGTCGGGCGCTATCTGTCGGCCTACTTCCACCTGAGCTGGCAGGCCGCGTTTGCGCTGGGCGGCGCGCTGGCCATGTCGTCGACGGCCATTGTGTCAAAAATGCTGACGGAACGGCTCGAACTCGAAAGCGAACACGGCCGCAAGATCATCGGCATTTTGCTGTTCCAGGACCTGGCCGTGGTGCCGCTGCTGATCCTGATACCCGCGCTGACCAAGGACTCGGAGAACCTGGCCGAAACGCTGGCCTGGGCCGGCGCCAAGGCGGTGGTGGTATTGATCCTGCTGCTGTTCCTCGGGCAAAAGATGGTGCGCGGCTGGCTGACCATCGTGGCCAAGCGCCGCTCGCAGGAGCTGTTCATGCTCAACCTCTTGCTCATCACGCTGGGCGCGGCCTGGATCACCGAACGCGCGGGCTTGTCGCTGGCGCTGGGCGCGTTTGTTGCCGGCATGCTGATATCGGAGACCGAATTCAAGCACCAGGTGGAAGAGGATATCAAACCGTTCCGCGACGTGCTGCTGGGCCTGTTTTTCATCACGGTCGGCATGCTGCTCAATATCCGCGTGGTGTTTGAAAACTGGTGGCTGGTGTTATTGCTGCTGTGCGCACCGGTGCTGCTCAAATTTGCCCTGATCGCCGGCCTGGCCCGGCTGTTCGGTTCGACCAATGGCGTGGCGCTGCGCACGGGGCTGGGGCTGGCGCAGGCCGGCGAATTCGGCTTCGTGCTGCTCAACCTGGCTGGCGGCATCAGGCTGATGGATCCGTTCGTGGTGCAGGTGGTGCTGGCGGCGATGGTGCTGTCAATGCTGGTCGCGCCGCTGATCATTGCGAAATCGGACGCGATCGTCATGAAGCTGGCCGCCAACGACTGGATGATGCAGTCGCTGGCGCTGACGAAAATTGCCACGCGCACCATGGCCGCGCAGAAACACGTGCTGATCGCCGGTTTCGGGCGCAGCGGGCAGAGCCTGGCCACGCTGCTGGCCGAAGAAAAGATCGAATACCATGCGCTCGACCTCGATCCGGAGCGGGTGCAGGAAGCGCAGCTGGCCGGCGCCCATGTGTCGTATGGCGATGCAGGACGGCGCGAAAGCCTGGTGGCGGCCGGCATTTACCGCGCCAGCGCCATCGTGATTACCTACGCCAATACGCCGTCGGCGCTGCGGTTATTGCACCTGGTGAATGAACTGGCGCCGACACTGCCCGTGATCGTGCGCAGCTATGACGACAGCGACCTGGACCTGCTGCGCGACGCAGGCGCCACCGAAGTGGTGCCGGAACTGATGGAAGGCAGCCTGATGCTGGCCTCGCATGCGCTGATCATGATGGGCGTGCCGCTGCGCCGCGTGGTGCACCGGGTGCAGGCGGCGCGCGAGGAGCGTTATGCCTCGCTGCGCGGCTATTTCCATGGCGCCAGCGATGCGGGCGACGACGCCGATCTCGACCGCCTGCATTCGGTGACGGTTGGCGATGGCGCGCGGTGTGTCGGTTTGCCCTTGAGTACGGTGGACGTGGCCGGCTGCGGCGCTTCCGTGACCACCATCCGCCGCGGCCGGGGCCGGCTTGACGTCACGCCGGAGCTGCAACTGGCCAGCGGCGACGTGGTGGTGCTGCGCGGCACCGCCGACGCCGTGGCAAAAGCGGAAAGCTTGCTGCTGAAATAATCAGCAGTCAGCGATCAGGCCACGCTGGCCGCGGCGCTGACCACCTGGTTGCGGCCATTCGCCTTGGCCTGGTACAGGGCCTGGTCGGCATGCGCCACCAGCTGCTGGGCCACCGTTTCAATCGGCAATTCGGACGCATGGGCCGGCAGGCTGGCCACGCCGATCGAGACACTCACGTGCGTTTGCGCGCTGCTGGGCAGGTCGAACGGCATGCCGGCAATGCTGGCGCGGATGCGCTCGGCAACGAAGGTGGCGCTGTCGAGATTGGCATCGATCAGCAGCACCACGAATTCCTCGCCGCCAAAGCGCCCCAGCGCGTCCGAACGGCGCAGCTCGTGGCGGATGCGCACCGCCACCTCGCGCAGCACCTCGTCACCGCCCTGGTGGCCATGCGTGTCATTGACCAGCTTGAAGTGATCGATATCGATGTACATGCACGAGATGCAATAGTGCTGGCGCTTCGCGCGGGCAATTTCTTCCAGCAGGCGCCGGTCGATATAGCGGCGGTTGTAGACGCCGGTCAGCGCATCGGTGAGGCCGATATATTTGAGCATTTCATTGCTGATCACGTTTTCCAGGCAGATGGCGATAATCGACGCCATGTGCTGGATAAAATCCGTGCCCAGCGCCGGCGTAAAGCGCAGCGCGTCATTGCTGGCCAGGTTCAGGCTGCCGATCAGGCGCTTGTTGCGCAGCAAGGGCACCAGCGCCACGCTGCGCAGGCCCGCATCGGCGCCGGGAAAGCGCGCGCCGTGCACCGCCGCATCGAACGCGCCCAGCAGCGGCGCCGGCACCGGTGATGCAAAGCCCAGCTCGCCGGCCTGCTGCACGAACAGCATTTGCGGGAAAGCGCTGAAATCGACGCCCAGCTTTTCCATCACCACCAGGATATCGTCGCCCTCGTCGACCAGGCTCAGGGTCACGCCGTCGAGTTCGGAAATCACGGGCAAGGTGCGGAAAATCGTGGCGATCAGTTCGGGAAAGGTGGAGGCACCCACCAGTTCCAGGTCGAATGCCTGGTGGCGGCCCATGATGGCGTGGTTGCGCTCGACCTGCTCCAGCAGGAAGGCCAGGCGCGCGCGCAAGGCCTGGTTTTCCGCCTCCAGGCGGGTGACCAGTTGGCCCTGCCCGTTGGCGTCGCTGGCTTGCTGGCCTGACACTGGCGATATCGGTTGACTCATATAAACCTTGAACCCTTCTGTGCGGCCATGTCGCTTAAAACGCCAGTTCGAAACCGACTTCCTGGCCGACCACGATGCGCTCATCGCCGCCCTGGGTGACGATGGCGTTCATGCCGAAACAGATCGCGCCGTCCAGTTCGGGCTTGGCCCGGTAGCCATGCATGACATCGAGCGGATCCGGTCCCGGCACGCCGGTAGCCTGGTCGACCGACGGAATCGGGCAGCGGGCGCACGGCTTGACCGGTTTTAATGTCGTATTGCCAAACTGCAAAAACTCGGCGTAATCTTCTTCAAACGCGCCGATGCCGCCGATCACCAGGTTGGGCCGGAAGCGGTTCATCGGCAAGGCGTCGCGGCCGATGGCGCGCAGCCTGTCGTTGACATCGTCCAGCGAGGCGGCGCCCGCCACCAGGATCGGATAGCCATCGGAAAACAGCGTGCTGGCGGCAATGCCGCCGGTCCACTGGGTGCTGGTGGCGCGCACCACGTCCGGATGAAAGCGTACCAGCCGGCACGGCACGCCGATGGCGTTGGAAAACCAGGCGGCCGTCACCTCGTCGCAATCATAGGCGCGCACCGGCTCGTCCCACAACTGGACTTCCAGCATGGGTGCGCTCTGCGGATGCGGCAGGCCCAGTTCGATTTCCAGGCGCAGCATGCCCGGCGCGCGCAATTCCAGCGTGGTGGCCTTGATTTTTGGCACGATCAGCGCCATGCGCGGGTATTCGCGCTGGGTCAGGAAGCGGCCGGCGCTGTCGACCACCATCCATTCACGATCGTAGACTTGCTCGCTCATCAGGCCGCTTGAAGTGAGCACCGCCTCGCGCAGCGCAATGCCGGCGCACGACTTGATGGGATAAAAGGTGATTTCGGACAGGATAGCCATGCGCCACGGGCAGCGCCGCGGCTGCCGTCAGTTTATTGTTCAAAGGCGAAGTATGGCAGCAAAGCGGGCCAGCGTAAATCTGCCTGATGAGGCAAACCCGGCGCTGGCCGCCAGCCAGATCAATAGGTGTAGAAAATACGCTGGATTTCCTGCGTACTGTTGGTTTTGGTCAAGGCCAGCATCAGCAGGATGCGGGCTTTTTGCGGGTTCAGGGTGTCCGACACGACGCTGTCGAGTTCATCGTCATTGGCTTCGCCATTGCGCGCCACGATGCCCTGGCCGACGCGGCTCGAACGCACGATCAGCACGCCCTTCTGGCGCGCTTCGACCAGTGCCGGCTTCATCTGCGCCGCCACGCTGCCATCGCCGACACCGGCGTGGATGATGCCCTTGGCGCCAGCGGCGATAAAGGCATCCATGCCGACGCGGTTCATGTTGGCGTAGCCGTAGACGATGTCCACTTGCGGCAGGGAATCGAGCTTGCTGATGTCAAATTCCGACTCCAGCGTGTGCTTGCGCGTGGACTGGCGGTAGAAAAACGGCTTGCTGCCCTGGATATAGCCGAGCATGCCCAGTTCGGTCGACTTGAAGGTGTCGGTGGTCGAGGTATTGGTCTTGGTCACTTCGCGCGCCGCGTTGATCTGGTCGTTCAGGGCCACCAGCACGCCTTTGCCGACGGCTTCCTTGCTGCCGGCCAGCAGCACCGCGTTGTACAGGTTGATCGGGCCGTCGGCCGAGATCGCCGTCGACGGACGCATGGCGCCCACCACCACCACCGGCTTGTGGCTCTTGACGGTCAGGTTCAGGAAATACGCAGTCTCTTCGATGGTGTCGGTGCCGTGCGTGACGACCACGCCATCGACATCCTGCGAGGCCAGCAGCACATTGATGCGCTTGGCCAGGGTCAGCCAGTGTTCATTGCCCATGCTTTCGCTGGCGATCTGGAATACCTGCTCGCCTTTCACGTTGGCCACTTTCTTCAGTTCCGGCACGGCCGCGATCAGGCGCTCGACGCCCACGGTGGCCGAGGTGTAGCCAACAGTGGTGGTGCTGTCGGCGCCGCTGCCGGCGATGGTGCCGCCGGTGGCCAGGATCACCACATTCGGCAATTTGACGGCTGCCTGCTGCGCGCGCGCGGGAGCTGCGGCGACAAAGCTCATCATCAGCGTGGCCAGCATCAGCTGTGCACAGGATTGGAATTTGCGTGAAAACATGGTGCTCCTGTTGGTAGTATGTAAAAAATAACAAAGTCGTGCACAAATTATATGCCATCGGTGCAGCCTGCCAGCGACGATTTCGCCAACGAGAAGCATGTGCCCAAGCGTGCGCGCCAGGCCATGCGCTACAGTAGCCTCATTTCGACCACTGTGATCCTGCCATGCCTGTGCCCACTTCCCGCTTGCGTTGCATCCTGCTGCCCTGCCTGCTGGCGCTGACCGCCTGCTCCACGCAAGTCGAGCTGCGCATGGCCGCGCAGCAGGAACAATGGGCAGGCGAGGCGGCCCGGCAGGGACGCTGGCCGCAGGCGCTGCGCACGTATGAAGACGCCATCGACAATGTCGAACTGGGCCATGGCGACGCCAGCTGGCAGGCACGGCTGCACCAGCAAGCCGCGCTCGCTGCCGGTGCCGCCTGCCGGCCAGATGCAGTGGAGCATCATGCGCGCAACGCCGCCGCGCTGTGGCAGCGCGCCGGGCGAGCTGCCCCGCCGGCACCACCTGTCACTGAACCATTTTGCGGAGTACGACCATGACCAGGACTGTCACCCTGTTCCTGCTGGCAGCAGGCACCATCGCGCTGGCACCGGCGCTGGCCGCCGAACCGGCGCTGCCGCTGTGGGAAGCCGGCGTCTTTGGCGGCACCGCCGCCACGCCCGCCTATCCGGGGTCCAGCGAGCGCTCGACGCGCACCCTGGCCCTGCCCTATCTGATCTACCGGGGAAAAGTGCTGCGCGCCGACCGCTCGGGCGTGGGCGCACGGCTGGTCAACACCGATAAAACCGAATTTGACGTGGGCTTTGCCCTGTCGCTGCCGGCCAGGTCCGACGATGTGCCGGCCCGGCGCGGCATGCCGGACCTGGGCACGCTGGTGGAGTTTGGCCCGCGCCTGAAAATCAAGCTGGCCGAACCATCGCCGAACAGCCGGGTGCGGCTGGAGCTGCCGCTGCGCGCCGTGATCGAGGCGCGCGGCGGCCTGCACCGCCAGGGCGCCACGTTCGAGCCGCGACTGGCGTATACGCTGGCCGGCCCGCAGGGGCGCTGGCATATCGATACGGCCCTCTCCGCCGTGCTGGGCAACAAAGGCATCAATGACTATTTTTATGGCGTGCCGCAGCAATTTGCCACGTTGGGGCGGCCCGCCTATGCGGCCAAAAGCGGGCTGATGCTCACGCGCCTGGGCCTGGGCGGCTCGTATCTGCTGCACCGCGACTGGCGCGCGTTTGCCTTTCTGCGCTACGACAACTACGCAGGCGCCGCCAACCGCGACAGCCCGCTGCTGCGCCAGCACAGCGGCACCTCGGCCGGCATCGGGCTGATGTGGACATGGCAGCGTTCGAGCCGGCCTGCCTGGGACGGACAAGAATAGCGAGAAGGCCCGGTTTCAGCCGTGCCGGCTAACGGTAGCCGGCAAAAACCGTACTGGCCGGCCGGGTTTCAGGAAGGATATATACGATGCCATCCGATTGCCGGAAGGAAGGACTGACGACATTCTGGTAGAACCCGGGCGGCACATTGATGCAGCCATACGAGATGCGGTTGTCGCTGGTGGTGGCGCTGGCCAGGCGCTGCAGCCGGTGCTCGCGCGGATTGCTGGTGACCACCGGATGCAGCGAAATGGCGGCATCGTAATCGACCCACAGGATTTCGCCGCCATGCAGATTGTGCCCCAGCGAGGCGACAAAGCGGCCGGCCGGCGTGGTGCGCTCGTCGGGCTTGATGTCGGCCAGCTTGCGCGTGCCGATGCCGGGCGCCGAGTCGTCGCCCGAGGACTGGCCCAGCAGGGCCGCCGAGGCGCCGCGCAGGCTGCCATCGGCGTCGAATACATAGACCATGGCGCCGCGCTTGTCGACAATCACGAAAGGCAGTCGCCCATTGTCGCTTGAGGCGACGATCCAGTCGGCCAGGCTGCTGGTCTCGGCAGACGCCGCTTCCAGCTTGAAGTCGGCCCGCCCGCTCCCTGCCAGCGCGCAAGGCGCCGCAGCCAGGGCGCACAGGGCGAGCAGCCACTTCCCCGCCATCAATTGCGATCCTGCTTGCGCGGATAGACTGCCGGCACGTATGGCCGCGGTGCCGCTTCCACCGGCGCGGCCGGTGGCGCAGGAATGTCCAGGGCCGGCGCTGGCGGCACCACTGGCGGCGCTACCGGAAAAGCAAACGGCGCACCAGGCGGTGGCGATGGCGGCAGCACCAGCAAGGCCACCACCGGTGGCGGCGCCGGTTGGAAGCTGCCGGTTGGCACCACGACTGGCGGCACGTCCCGCACGGGCTGGGCCGGTACGGGCGGAATCACGACCACAGGCGGCACCACCACGACCGGTGGAACGATCACCGGCGGCACGACGACGACCGGCGGTACCACGACAGGAGGCTCGACGACAACCGGCGGCACGACCACGACTGGCGGAACGACCACAGGAGGCTCGACCACGACCGGTGGAACAACAACGACTGGTGGCACCACGACGGGAGGTTCAATCACGACCGGCGGTACGACCACGACTGGGGGCACCACGACAGGAGGCTCGACCACCACCGGTGGCACGACAACAACTGGTGGAACAACCACTGGCGGCACGACCACGACTGGTGGAACAACCACTGGCGGATCGATCACCACCGGTGGCACGACAACAACCGGCGGCACCACGACTGGAGGTTCGACCACGACCGGTGGAACGACTACTGGCGGATCGATCACCACGGGTGGTACGACAACAATCGGCGGCACCACGACTGGCGGATCAATCACCACCGGCGGCACCACCACGGGAGGCTCGACCACCACCGGCGGATCGACGATCACCGGCGGCACAACCACCGCTGGGGTCACGGCCAGCGCGCCATTGACATACGTAATCGCATAGTTCGATGGCGCAAAACTGCCGCCCGCCGCATTGCCGGGCGTAATCGCGTAGGGGCCGGGCGCGGCGGCGTCCGCAGCGGCGCCGGGGCTGCTGCCGGTAATGCTGCCGATGCTCTCGCCATTCTGCAGCGCGCTCGAGGTAAAGCCGCTCAGGTCCGGCGTCTCGCCATAGGCCTTGGTGATGCTGTTGGCGGTGATGGTCAATGGGGCCGGCGTGACCACCAGCGCACCGTTGACATAGGTAATCGCGTAGTTCGACGCCGTGAATGTGCCGCCGGCAGCATCGCTTGGAATAATCGCGTACGGTCCCGGCACCGGCGCGTTGGCGCGCGTGCCGTCACTGACTTGCGTCACGCTGCCGATGGACTCGCCATTTTGCAGCGCGGTCGAGGTGAATGCGGACAAGGTCGGCGTCTGGCCATAGACCTTGCTGGCATCCATCGCCGTGATGGTCAGCGGCGCCGGCGTGACCGCCAGCGCACCGTTGACATAGGTGATCGTGTAGTTCGACGGCGTAAAGGTGCCGCCGCCGGCCGCGCTCGGCACGATGGCATACGGGCCGGCAACCGGCGCCGTCGCTGCCGCACCGATGCTCGTTTCCGTCACATTGCCCACCGTTTCGCCATTTTTCGTGCCGGCATACGTGAATGCCGACAGCACCGGCGTCTGGCCATAGACCTTGCTGGCGTTGGCGGCCGTGACGATCAGCGCGGCTGGCGTGATGCTGGCGGCCGTGGAGGCGCTGGCGTTGACCGTATAGTTGCTGGCGTCGGCGCCCGTCAGGCCCAGGCCGTTAGCCAGTACCGCCTTGTTGTTGCCGACATTCGCGTCAAGAAAGGTGGCAGAACCACCGGTATAGCTGACGGTGGCGGTATCGGCCGCCAGTACGCCGCTGAGGCTGCGGCTGGTGAGCTCGGCGTCGCGGTTGCCGTCATACACCTTGTTGCCGGCGCTCACAGTGCCCAGTAGCGCCAGCGCGGTGATATTGGCCGAGCTGCTGCCGCTGCCGTCACCAAACAGCGCGAAGCGCGCCACGTCGGCGCCGCCCAGGTTGTAGCCGCTGTAGTTCACGGCCTTGCCGGTGCCCACGTTCTTGTCGCTGAAGCTGGCAAGGCCGGGCACCAGCGTCACGTCGCCGCCGGCGCGCGGGTCGCTGACGAAGCCCAGGCTGGCGTTATTGGTGGCGTCGTAGACTTTATTGTCGGCACGGGCAAATACCCATGCCCGTGCATCGAGCGCGCCAACCACTTTGGTGCCATAGGCCGCGATCTCGGCCGCGGTGTTGGCATAGCCGTTCGGATTGAACAGGATCACCGTATTGGCGCCGCTGACCGCACCGATGCCGGCAAACACCACCGTGCCACCCGATACGCCGGGGCCGGTGCCGTCATTGTCGGCGCGCAGGGTGACCTGGCCGCCATCGGCGCTGACCGCGCTGTTGATGGTGACGCTGTTGTTGGCGATCATGCTCAGCGAGCCACCGCCATTGGCGCTCAGGGCGCCATTGATATCGATGTTATTGCCCGCGCGCATGGCGGTCGAGCCACCGCCGTCGGTCGTCAGCGCGCCATCGATGACGATATTGCGCCCCGCGTCCACGCTGACCAGCGAGCCGCTGCCGCTGGCCGTGATGGCCGCCGCGGCATTGAGTACCACATCGTTCAGCGCGATCAGGCGCAAGCCCGAACCGGCCGTGCTGGCGGTGATCGCCGCATTGACCAGCACGTCATGGCCAGCGTTCAGTTCCAGCGTCTGCGGCGTGGTCCAGGTCAGCGCGCTGCCGACCGTAATGTCGTTGGTGGCCGTGATCACGCGGTTGCTGCTGGCCAGGCTCAAGGTCACCTGCGACGGCGTTTCATCGCCGCCCGCCAGCGCGATCGTGTAGTTGACGGGGTCGAGCAGCCAGGTGCCCGTCTTGCCATGGGGTGCCAGCGTGTCGACGTACGAGCCGGCGCCGCGCACCACGGTCTTGCCCGAGGTTTCGATCAGGCCGCCGTTGCCGGACAGCGCGCCGCCCTTGGCCGTCAGCGTGCCGCCAAAAGTGGTGGCGCCGTCGGACCAGGCGACGATCTGGCCGCCGTTGCCGGTGCTCAACGCATCGGCGTGAATTACCGCGCCGCGCTCGATCGTGGTGGTCGTGGCATGCGCTTCCACGCCCTTGCCCTGGTAATTGCCACCGATCAGCACCGTGCCGCCGCCGGTGTCGCCCGATGCATCGATCGCCGCCTGGCCCGTCAATACAATCTGCTGGCCCAGCACCGTCACCTTGCCGCCCTGCTCGCCCGTATTGCGGCCCGATGCATCGAGCGTGCCGGCCTGCGTGACGCTGCCGCCGGCGGTGTCGCCGACCAGGCGGATCACGCCGCCCTGGTTTTCCAGAGTATGGGCGCGAATCACGCCGGTATTGTTGACGGCACTGCCCAGCATGCTGCCAGCGCCCTGCGCGGTCAGCAGCACCTGGCCGCCGTCAGCCTGGACCAGGCCGCCGTTCTGCGCCAAGGCGCCCAGCGCGCCGCGATCGACCGTCACATTGAGCAGCTGGCCGCCCAGCACATCGAGCGTGACGGCGCTGCCGGCGGCCAGCGCCACCATGCCGCGGTTGGCCACGATGCTGCCCTGGTTATCGACCTTGCCGCCCACCAGCGCCACATAGCCGCCGTTGGCCGTGATGGCGCCCTGGTTGACGACGCTTGCATTGCCGGCGCCGCTGAATTGATAGCGCCCGGCCATGAAGTCGCTGTCGCTCAGGCCCAGGGTCGAGCCGACCAGGCCGCCCACGTTAACGGACGCGCCCTTGCCGAACAGGATGCCGTTCGGATTGATCAGGAACACCTTGCCGTTGGCGCTCAGGTTGCCGAGGATGCTGGACGGATCGGCGCCGATGACGCGGTTCAGCGCCACCGAATTGCTGTTCGGCTGCACGAACTGCACGCTTTCGCCGGCGGCGATATTGAAACTTTGCCAGTTGATCGCCACGCTCTGCGTCGCCTGGTTGATTACCATATTGCCCGGTTTGCTGTTGTTGATGGTGGCGCTGCCGGCCGTGACCACGCCGGTCGGCGGCAAGGCGTAGACGTTCGCGCCGAGCGCCAGCATCAGCGACACCGACAGCGTTTTCAGGGCAAACAAGGCGCCGCTGGCAGTACTGCCGCGCACCGACGACGAGGATTTGCCGGCGCTGCTGGCGTTTTCGGATACGGCGGCGTAGGCGCCGGTTTTTTCATTCCATATCGAGCGGTAAATGTGGTTCATGGTGTCTCTCTGTTCTGTATTAAGCGTGATGAAGCGGGGTCTGCAGGAGTTGCCGTTGGCTTAGAAATACTTGACCGCCTGGATCCAGAAACGCCCGCCCTTGTCCGGGGCCGAAGTGGCCACGGCATTGCCGAGTTTGTGTGCGTAATAGCCGCGCACCACGAAATCGTTGTTGCTGGCCCAGCTCAGGCCCACGCCGGCGCCGCTCAGCGTGCGCTTGTTGTCGCCGGCGGCCCACTGGTGCTTGTTCAGCGTGACGGTGCCCGTATCGACAAAGCCGATCAGCTGCACCTGGCCGGGCATGCCGGACGGCAGCGGCGGCAACAGCAAGCGCGCTTCCAGGTTCAGCACATAGCCCTGGTCGGCATACGCCTCGCCTTCCGGATAGGCACGCACGCCATTGACGCCGCCCAGCTCCATGCGCTCGGACACGTCGAGGTTTTTCGATGCCAGCTGGCCATTGATCGCCGCATACAGCGACACCGTGTCGCTCACGCTTTGCAGGCGCGTCGCGCCGAAGCCGAGCTTGTGGTAGCCGCCATTGCTGCGCGCCGTCAGGGCGTCGAACGCGCGCACGTCGGCCGTCTCGATATCGAGGTCGCCGCTGGCCACGAACACCGAGTAGCCGCTGATGCCGCCCCCGCCGATGCTGTCGCGGTGGTCGCCGACCAGGCCGATGGTGGCCACGCGCACCTTCTTGTCGTTGACGATGGACGCCACCCGCACTTCGTCGCGGAAAGTCTTGTCGTCATACGACAGCTGTGCGTACAGATTGCTGTCGCGCGAGCGGATCAGCGGATAGCTGCCGTAGACGCCGGCGATTTTCGCCGTGCCGCGCGCGTCGAGGCTGTCGAATTCCTTGCCCAGCTTGTAGTCGAGACGGCTGTACGCGGCGCCGACCGTGGCGCGCCCCACCTGCAGCTGGTACGAGGCGCGCGCATATTTCAGGCCATCGCCCGAGGTCAGCACGCGCAGGCTCGCCACGTCGCCGAGGCCGAATGGCTGGTTCAGGTTGACCGTGCCGCCGATGCGGTTGACACCTGTATACCGGCTGCCTGCGTTGTCGGCGTCGATGCTGCCGGTAACGCGCTGGCCGGGCAGCACATCGACCAGCAGGTCGGTGGTGCCCGGCACCGCACCGGGCGCCAGCGTGGATTTGACATTCACGCCAGGCAGGTCCGACAGCAGCAGCAAGCGGTTTTCCAGCGGCGCGCGCGTGACCGTGTCGCCCGCGTCGAGGCCAGCAAGATATGCGCCCACGCGGCCGTCCGACATAGTGGTCTGGTTCTTCAGGCCGATCTGGCCGTAGCGCCCTTCCAGCACGGCGATGGTGACGATGCCGTCGCGGATGTCCTGCGCCGGCAGATAGGCCTGGGCCACCACATAGCCGTCGCGGCGGTACTGCTGTTCGATGATGGAGGCCATCGCATTGAGCTGCGCCACGGTCAAGCTGCTGCCCGGCTGAAACCCCGTCAGGGCCAGCAGCGCCGCTTCCGTATAAGCACGCGCGCCGGTGACGCGCAGACTGTTGACCTGCATGCTGGCGCTCGACGCCGGCACGGCGGCTGCCGGCTCGGCGACCTGCTCGACCTGCAGGCGCGGCTGGACAGGCTGCGGCGCCGGCGATGGCGGAATCTGATGCATCTGGCTGCCGGCGCTGGGGACCTGCTGCGCCAGTGCAATGCTCTGGGTGAGCGCCAACATGGCGAACGGTAAAAATTTAATATGTGACATGCTGGCCTCGACTTTATTTGGATGTGTTGGAAAATCGTTTGAATTTCCACTACCCAATATTGCCTGTCAGCACTCCTTACATCTGCCGGTTACCGAACATAGGGATTTGTGTTGGTTTCTGGAAAAATACTGCAAAAAAAGCGATGATGCAGAAAAAAGCCCCGCGATGGCGGGGCTGGAAGGGGTGATGATCAGGACTCGCCGAGCGCGGTGCGTATCGCCTGCTCCAGGTGCTCGAGGCCGAACGACACATCGACCGGCTCGTCATTGAGGAAAAAACTCGGCGTGCCACGCAGGCCCAACTGCACCGCGGCCGCATGGTGCTCGCGCACGCGCTGCAGGTACAGATGGTCGGTCATGTCGGCATGATAGCGCGTCATGTCGAGCTCGATCTCTTCGGCGTAACGCGTCAGCGCCGCTTCCTTCAGATGCTGCGGCTGGCGAAACAGCGCTGCATGCATGGCCCAGAATTTTCCCTGCGCGGCGGCCGCCTCGGACGCTTCCGCCGCCAGTTCCGCATGCGGATGGGCGGCGCTGTCGGGAAAGTGGCGGAACACGAAGCGCAGCCGGTCGCCATAGGCCTCGACCAGATGGCGCGTCAGGGGTTCCGCCTGCGCGCAGCGCGGGCATTCGAAGTCGCCGTATTCAACCAGCGTCAGGCGCGCTTCCAGATTGCCGGTGGCGTGTTCGGCGGACGACAGTCCGGCTATGTCGGTATCGGTACGGATGTCAGCAGTAGTCATCGGGTTTCTCCTGGCCACGCAAGGCAGCCTGTCAGGGTGGGGACGTTTTTCCACTATAAACCTATCGGCGGCCATGTGCCCGCTCCGTACAATCGCCCCTTCTCCTGGCAAACCATGCCATCCAGATACAACAACGCCTGCCGGCGCAAGGCGCGGGCAGGCATCGGAAAGCAGCTGGCGGCGCCGGGCAAGTGCCCGGCACGGCCTTAGACGTTGAACAGGAAGTTCAGCACATCGCCATCCTTGACAACATATTCCTTGCCCTCGGCGCGCATCTTGCCCGCTTCCTTGGCGCCCGCTTCACCCTTGTAGGTGATGAAATCGTCATAGGCGATGGTTTGCGCGCGGATAAAGCCGCGTTCGAAGTCGGTGTGGATCACGCCGGCCGCTTGCGGGCCGGTGGCGCCGACGGGAATGGTCCAGGCGCGTACTTCCTTGACGCCGGCGGTGAAGTAGGTTTGCAAGCCCAGCAGCTTGTAGGCGGCGCGGATCAGGCGGTCCAGGCCTGGCTCTTCCATGCCCATGTCGGCCAGGAAAGCGCCCTTGTCGGCGTCGTCCAGGTCGGCGATTTCCGCTTCCAGCGAGGCGCAGATGGCGACGATCGGGGCGTTCTGCGATTTCGCGTATTCGGTGAGCTGGTCCAGCAGCGGGTTGTCGGTAAAGCCGCTGTCCGAGACGTTGGCGACGAACATGGCCGGCTTGGCCGTGATCAGGCACAGCGGCTTGATCAGCAGCATTTCGTCGGCGTCCAGGCCCATCGCGCGCACCGGCTTGGCGTCGTTCAGGTACGGCATCATGCGTTCCATGATGGCCAGCAGCTTGGCGGCGTCCTTGTCGCCCGAGCGGGCTTTCTTGTTTTCGCGGTGGATGGCTTTTTCCACGGTGCCCATGTCGGCCAGCGCCAGTTCGGTCTGGATGACTTCGATATCGTCGAGCGGGTTGATCTTGCCGGCCACGTGGATGACGTTGTCATCTTCGAAGCAGCGCACGACGTTGACGATGGCGTCCGTTTCGCGGATGTGCGACAGGAACTGGTTGCCCAGGCCCTCGCCTTTCGACGCGCCCGCCACCAGGCCGGCGATGTCGACGAATTCGACGATGGCGTTGACCATGCGTTCCGGCTTGACGATGGCGGCCAGCGCATCCATGCGCGGATCCGGCACTTCGACCACGCCGACGTTCGGCTCGATGGTGCAGAAAGGATAGTTTTCAGCCGGAATGCCGGCCTTCGTCAGCGCATTGAACAGGGTGGACTTGCCGACGTTCGGCAAGCCGACGATACCGCATTGGAGACTCATGAAAAACCTTTAATTATCAAAGCACAGTAAACAAGGCACAGCCGTCGATCGGCGTGCTGGCGGTGCTGTTAGGAAAAATGGTGGTCGTGCGACGATTCCGGTGCTCTGGACAACGACATTCAGGACGTCATTGTACCCCTGCCCGGTGCGCGGCAACAGCTTTGCTGCACCGGCTTGCCGCACCGCCCGGGCCTGCCGGCATCGTTTTGCAACATCAGGCGAAGTCAGACAGTATGCAGCTTCATGGTGGCGGCCTCGAACTTGCCGTCGACGATCTGCGGCATCACCAGCAGCGACTTGTCGATCGCCTGCTCGATCAGCTCCTGGTCTTCGCGGCGCGGACGGTGCAGCACGAAGTCGGCCACCTGCTGCTGCAGGCTCAGGCTGCGCGGATGGCCGATACCGAGGCGCAAGCGCCAGTAGTCCTGGGTGCCCAGCGCCGCCGTGATGTCCTTCAAGCCATTGTGGCCGCCGGCCGAGCCGCCTTTTTTGAGGCGCGCGATGCCGGGCATCAGGTCGAGCTCGTCGTGTACCACCAGCACTTCGTCGGCGGCGATCTTGAAAAAGCGCGCCAGCGCGCCGACCGACTGGCCGGAGCGGTTCATGAAGGTCAAAGGCTCCAGCAGCCACACGTCCTGGCCGTTGATCGAGGTCTTGGCCAGCATGGCGTTATAGCGCGAATCGCGCTGCAGGCGGGTGCCGGGCAGGCTGTTGGCCAGGTTGTCGACCAGCCAGAAACCGGCATTGTGGCGCGTTTGTTCGTACTCGGGTCCCGGGTTGCCGAGGCCGACGATCAGGCGGATGGGCATGGCGATGTCTGCAGTAAAAAGAATGATTATCGGTGAAAACAGGCAGAAAAAAACCCGCCGGAGCGAGCCAGGCGGGTTTTTCCTTGCAACTGCCGCCTTGCGGCGGCAACACAATTACTTCTTGTCGGCTTCAGCAGCAGCAGCGGCAGCAGCTTCTTCAGCTTCGGCAGCAACTGCGCCAGCTGGAATCGAAGCGGTAGCGATGGTCTGGTCAGCGCCGTGGCCGACTACGGTCACGCCAGCTGGCAGGACCAGGTCGCTCACGTGCAGCGAGTGGCCGACGTCGATGTTCGACAGGTCAACCGAGATGAACTCTGGCAGTTGGCCTGGCAGGCACGACACTTCGATTTCGTTGGCAACGTGGCTGATGGTCGCGCCATGCAGTTTGACTGCTGGGGAAACGTCAGCGTTTTCGAAGTGCAGCGCCACTTTCACGTGGATAGCTTGCTTGGAGTCAACGCGCTGGAAGTCAGCGTGCAGAACCAGTTGTTTGTATGCGTGAACCTGGAAGTCGCGCAGCAGCACTTGCTGGGAAACGCCATCGATTTCCAGATCGAGGATCGACGAGTGGAACACTTCTTTTTTCAGCGCGTGGTACAGCGCGTTGTGGTCCAGCGAGATCAGGATCGGGGCTTCGGTGCCGCCGTAGACGATACCAGGGGTCTGGCCGGAAATGCGCAGGCGGCGGCTCGCTCCGGAACCTTGCAATTCGCGTTTGAATGCGATAACTTTCATGTGAAACTCCAAATAAAACAAGACTCACGTCTTGTGTGATGAAGATTCCCGCGACCAGGAATCTTCGAGAAATGGGTGCGGATGCACCCCGAAAACCACTAAAGCAGCGGCGCGGCCGGTCAGAAACCAGTCGCGCCGCCGATGTTACGTTTGTTTTTACGTCTGTTGCTGTTGCTCGAATCAGTCGATAAACAGCGAAATCACCGAATCGCCCTTGATGATGCGCTTGAACGTCTCGGCCAGCAGCGGCGCGCACGTCAGTTGACGAATCTTGCCGCAGGCCAGGGCCGCTTCGGACAGGGGAATCGTGTCGGTGACCACCAGCTCATCGAGCGACGAAGCCGAAATGCGGTCGATCGCCGGGCCGGACAGCACCGCGTGCGTGCAATACGCCACCACTTTCTTGGCGCCGCGCTCCTTGAGCACTTCGGCGGCCTTGGTCAGCGTGCCTGCGGTGTCGACCATGTCATCCATGATCACGCAGTTGCGGCCTTCGACTTCACCGATGATGTTCATCACTTCGGACACGTTCGCCTTCGGACGGCGCTTGTCGATGATGGCCAGGTCGCAGCCCAGGCGTTTTGCCAGGGCGCGCGCACGTACCACACCGCCGACGTCCGGCGAGACCACCAGCAGGTCCTGGTAGTTTTTCTTCTGCAGGTCGCCCAGCAGGATCGGCGACGCGTAGATATTGTCAACCGGGATATCGAAGAAGCCCTGGATCTGGTCGGCGTGCAGGTCCATGATCAGGACGCGCTCGACACCGGCTTTTTCCAGCATGTTGGCGACGACCTTGGCCGAAATCGCCACACGCGCGGAGCGTGGACGGCGGTCCTGGCGGGCATAGCCAAAATAGGGAATCGCTGCGGTGATACGACCGGCCGATGCGCGTTTCAGGGCATCGACCATCAGGATGATTTCCATCAGGCTGTCGTTGGTCGGAGCGCAGGTGGATTGCAAAACAAAAACATCCTTGCCGCGCACGTTTTCGTTAATCTCGACCATTACTTCGCCGTCGGAGAATTTCGAAACGTTTGCCTTACCGAGAGGGATGCCGAGATTTTTTGCGACCCCCTCTGCTAACGCTGGATTCGCGTTGCCGGTAAAAACCATCAGGTTTTCGTAAGCCATGGGAGTCCCAAGAGGTGATATAGAAGTCTTGAAAAGCACTAACCGGGCATAGGCCCGGTCAGTCTGTGTTGTGCATGTACCGCGTAACGGCACATTTTTGTCTCCCGTACTGGACGCCAACTTCGCATCGACAGACTACGGTGAAACGGGTGGCAGGGGAAGAAGGATTCGAACCTTCGCATGCTGGAATCAAAATCCAGTGCCTTAACCAACTTGGCGACTCCCCTACGCAACTGACTGCTTGCTGTCATGTTGGCCGGTATTATACCGACTATTTGAAGCAATGCAAAATCTTTTTTTGCTGCTTACAACATCGTGATCAGTGGATGCTGGCTCAGCGCTTTTGCTTTCCAGGCCGACCAGACGGAAGGCACATTGCTGAGCACTTCATCTGCTTCTTCCTCAGTGGAAAACGCACCAAACACACATGCACCGGAACCAGTCATCCTGGCCTCACCGTAAGCACTCAGCCATTCTACCGCATCTGCTACCGGCTTGAAAAGACTGGATGCTACTTGTTGCAAGTCATTCTTTCCAAACCCGCTCGCGCTGTTTCCTTCTGCGAGGTGCCTGGAAAAGTCCGCTATTGTGACGGCTTCGGTATCCCTCGTCAAGCCTTCCGCGCAAAAAATTGCGGCGGTCGGCACCTGCACGCCGGGCTCGATCACCACATACCAGCAATCGGGCGTGGCCACCGGCCGCATGGCCTCGCCCACGCCTTCGGCAAACGCGTTTTCGCCAAAGATGAAAAACGGGATGTCGGCGCCCAGCGGCAGGCCCAGCGCCATCAGTTCCTCGCGCGTCAAACCGCCCTGCCACAGCGTGTTCAACGCCATCAGCGCGGTGGCCGCATCGGACGAGCCGCCACCGAGCCCGCCGCCCATCGGCAGCACCTTGTCGATGGCGATATCGACGCCGCGCGGCAGGTTGCCCGTGCGGCGCAGCACTTCGGCCTGCAGCAGTGTGGCCGCGCGGATGATCAGGTCCTGCTGTTCCGGCACGCCGGGCAAGTCGGTCGTGCGGCGGATCTGCTCATCGTCGCGCAGCGTGAAATGCAGCGTGTCGCCATGGTCGACCAGCTGGAACACGGTTTGCAGCAGATGGTAGCCATCCGCGCGGCGGCCGTTCACATGCAGGAAAAGATTGAGCTTGGCGGGCGCCGGGCAATTGTTGAGTGTCGTCAGTGTCATGGTGCGGAAACGGCAGTTGCGGGATCGAGCACGATGCGCAGCGAGACGGCGTCGGCCTGGGCGCTGGCATGGCGTTCGGCATCGATACGGCGTGGCTGCGGCGGCGCGCCAGGAGAAGCCGCATCTTGCCACGAGACATAGCGCAAGCGCCAGCCGTCTCTGGTGGTCACGCTGTCGTTCTGCGGCGAGGCCGCAAAGCGCTGGCCGTCGGCAGCCGTCGCGTAGCCCTGCAGCCAGTCGCGCAGGCCCGACACGGGCAGCGACCAGCCCAGCAGGCGCGCACTGAGCGTATCGACATCGGGCGCGCTGCGCGGCGGCTTGCCGCTTTGCGTCAGCACCGCTTCCTGCGGCGTGACGGCAATCGTTGCCAGCGTGCTGCCGACCGGCGAAAACAGCGTCACGTCGGTGCGTCCGGCTTGTTGCTGCCAGGTGAAATTGACGGTGGCCGATTCGGGCTTGTCATTTTTCTGGTACACCACGTTCAGGCGTCCGGCCAGGTCGACCTGTTCGCGGTAGGGAGCGACGGCTTGCGACGAAGGCGGCTGGCCTGAGGTGAACGGGAGCGTGGTGCAGGCGGAGAGAGCCAGGCAGAGGGTGGCGAGGGGGATAAGTTTTTTTGTCATGGAAAATATAGAAATCGCAGCGTAAGGCTGGGGTCAGACGGGGACGCCGAGTCCCGGCGGGTCTGCCCCCTGATTTTTGCTGATAGCCAGTTAATTACAGACTGACATTCAAGCGCGCCAGGGTGCTTTTCAGCGCATCGTTTTTCGGGTCCTTGCCTTGCGCTTCGCGCCACAGTTTCTGCGCTTCGTCCTTGTCGCCCTTCTGCCACAGCACTTCGCCCAGGTGCACGGCGATTTCCGGGTCGGGGCGCACGGCATAGGCGCGGCGCAGGGCGTCTTCGGCGGCGGGCAGGTTACCCATGCGGAATTGCACCCAGCCCATGCTGTCCATGATGAACGGGTCGCCCGGCGCCATCTGCAGCGCGCGCTCGATCAGCGCCAGCGCCTCGGGCAGGCGGATATTGCGCTCGGCCAGCGAATAGCCGAGCGCGTTGTAGGCGTGCTGGTTGTCGGGCGCGATCTGCATCACGCGGCGCAGGCTCGCTTCCATCAGGTCCAGCTTGTCCAGGCGTTCGGCCAGCAAGGCGTAGTCGTACAGCAATTCGGGATTGTCCGGAAAGCGCACCAGCGCGTTTTGCAACACCGTGTAGGCGCTTTGCACATAGCCGCCGTCGCGCAGCAGTTGCGCGTCGACCAGCAGCAGCTGGCCCTGGGCCGCCGGATCGTCCACCTTGGTGTCGGCCAGGGTCTTGCGCGCGCCATCGAGGTCGCCGCTGCGCGCCATCAGCTGGGCGCGGCGCAGGCGGGCGTCCAGGTAGCCGCCCGAGGTGCTGCTGTCAACCTTGTCCAGCCAGGCGATCGCACCCGGGATATCGTTGCGCGCTTCGGCGATCTGCGACAGCATCATCAGCGCCTTGAACGGATCGCGGTCCTCGCCGGGGCTTTTTTCCAGCACGGCCAGGAAACGCTTGAAATACTGTTCGGCGCCCTTGGCGTCTTCCAGCTGCAGCGAGACGATGCCCAGCGCATACAGTGCGCCCACGTTGTCGGGCTGGGTCTTGAGCAGCGCCAGGAACTGCGTGCGGGCAGGCTCGAGCTGCTTCTGCTCGACCAGCATGCGCGCATAAGCGGCGCGCACTTCGACCGCATCCGGATTCTTCTCGAGGAAGGCAGCCAGCACCTGGCCGGCCGCCTGCGGCTCGCCGGTCACCTGCGCCAGCGTCAGCACGGACAGCTCGGAGCCCGGCTTGATCGCCAGCGCCTTGTTCGCTTCGGCAATCGCGCGTTCGCGTTCGCCGATCGACAGCGCGCCCTGGGCCAGCACCAGGTGCGCCTCGAACATGTCCAGATACGGTTCCATCAGGCGCGCCAGCATGGCATACGCGAACAGCTTGTCGTTGGCACGGGCCAGGATCTGCTGGGTCTGGAACAGGGCCACGCCGCGCGAGCCGGGCGGCGCCGCTGCGATGCGCTGGGCAAAGATCGGTTCGGCTTCTTCGATCTTGTCGCTCAGCACCACGAAACCGAGGAAGAACTGGGTTGCCTCGTCCGAGTCGGGCGCCAGCTCGCGCCACAGGCGGATCGCGGCCAGCGCTTCGCCGCCCTGCTTGGCGGCCAGCGCCATTTCGGACGCGCGGCGCGCCAGGCGCGGATCGCGCGTCTGCTGGGCCGCCATCATCATGGTCACGTACGGCCCCTGCCACTGGCCGTTCTTGAATTCCAGTTCGGCGCGCGTCAGCTTGTACAGCAGTTCGCTGTTCAGGTCGACGTTGGGCAAGGCATTCGGCTTGCCATCAGGGGCGTCCGCAGGGGTGTCCGGACTGGCCGCAACAGGGCTTGCCGGGGCATCCGCAGGGACGGCAGGCGTTTGTGCCATGGCATGCGTAGCCATCAGGGCGGACAAGGTTACAATGGCGAAAGCGTTTTTCAAAGGCTGATCCTGGCTGAACGGCAAAGTTTGATTCTACGCCCAACCCGTGCTTTGCGTGCTTCACGCATGTAACGAAATATATTCAAGCAGCAAGCGGGCATGGCGCCGTCCAGCCAGTTCATCCATTTTCGTCCGTTTTCATCAGCGAGCCCTATGCCAGAATTGCCAGAAGTCGAAGTCACGCGGCGCGGTGTTGCGCCCCATATCGAAGGGCGCGCCGTGCGCGCGGTGGTGCTGCGCCGCGACGGCCTGCGCTGGCCCTTCCCGGCCGCCCTCGGCGAACAGCTGTCGGGCCAGACCATCGGCCTGACGGGCCGGCGCGGCAAATACCTGCTGATCCATTTCCAGCATGGCACGCTGATCATTCACCTGGGCATGTCGGGCCATCTGCGCGTATTGCCGCCAGGCACCGAAGCGCTCAAGCACGACCATTTCGACCTGGTGGTGGACGGCATTGATGGCGAGCAGGTGCTGCGCCTGACCGATCCGCGCCGCTTCGGCGCCGTGCTGTGGCACGACCTGGCCGACGGCCCGCTCGACACCCACGCGCTGCTGCGCGGACTGGGCGTCGAACCGCTGGAAGACGCGTTTACGGGCCAGTTGCTGTTTGAAAAGACGCGCAACCGCAACACCAATATCAAGCAGGTGTTGCTGGCCGGCGATATCGTGGTCGGCGTGGGCAATATCTACTGTTCCGAAAGCCTGTTTCGCGCCGGCATCAACCCGAAGACGCCGGCCAAACGCATCGGCCTGGCGCGCTACGAGAGGCTGGCGCAGGCAATCCGCGACGTGCTGGCCGAAGCCATCATCCAGGGCGGCAGCAGCTTGCGCGATTTCCTGAACGTGAACGGCCAGTCCGGCTACTTCCAGCAGACCTATTTCACCTACAACCGGACCGGCCAGCCCTGCCGCGTGTGCGGCGCGCCGATCCGCCAGATCGTGCAGGGACAGCGCTCCACGTTTTACTGCGTGAACTGTCAAAAATAAGGGATATGCGCATGGTGAGGGACCTGGAACAATACAGCGCCTGGCGCCAGGATGTGCTGGCCGCCCTGCGCGCCTGGCAGCAGGCGGCGCAGCAAGCCGGCCTGGTCGATGGCGCCTCGGCGCTGCGCCTGGCGCGCTGCCTGTCGCGGCTGGCGGACGACCGCCTGTCGGTCGCCTTTGTGGCGGAATTTTCGCGCGGCAAATCCGAACTGATCAACGCCATTTTCTTTGCCGATTACGGCCAGCGCATCCTGCCCTCGGGCGCCGGCCGCACCACCATGTGCCCGACCGAATTGCTGTACGACGCGGCGTGGGAACCATCGATCCGCCTGCTGCCGATCGAAACGCGCGCGCAGAACCTGTCGACCAGCGACTACCGCGACCTGCCCGGCGCCTGGACCGTGCTGCCGCTGAAGCTCGACGCGGGCGACGCCATGCAGGACGCCATCCGCCAGGTGAGCCTGACGCGCAAGGTCAGCGTGGAGGAAGCCGCCCGCTACGGCCTGTACGACGCGGACGATGCCGACGCGCAGGCCATGCTCGACGACGACGGCCAGGTGGAAATTTCGATGTGGCGCCACGCCATCATCAACTTTCCCCATCCGCTGCTCAAACAAGGCCTGGTGATCCTCGATACGCCCGGCCTGAATGCGATCGGCACCGAGCCGGAGCTGACCCTGAACCTGATCCCGAACGCGCATGCGGTGCTGTTCATCCTGGCGGCCGACACGGGCGTCACGCGCAGCGATATCGACGTGTGGCGCAACCATATCGGTGCCGGTGCGGGCCGCCTGGTGGTGCTCAACAAGATCGACAGCATGTGGGACGAGCTGCGCGGCGAAGACGAGGTGGCGCAGGCGATCGCGCGCCAGCAGGCCAGCGTGGCGCATCTGCTGGCACTGGACGCGGGCCAGGTGTTTCCCGTCTCGGCGCAAAAGGCGCTGGTGGGCAAGATCAACCACGATGGCGCGCTGCTGGAGAAAAGTCGGCTGCTGCCGCTGGAGGCCGCCCTGTTCAATGAACTGATCCCGGCGCGCAAGAATATCATCCGGCATCAGCTGGGCTTCGACCTCGATGCGATTCACTCGGCGCAGCAGGTGCAGGCCGGCGCGCGTGCACGCGCCATCGCCGAGCAGCTGCACGAGCTGCACAGCCTGCGCGGCAAGAACCAGAGCGTGATCGCGCACATGATGCGCCGCATCGATATCGAGAAAAAGGAATTCGACAGCAGCCTGTTCAAGCTGCAGGCGACGCGCGCCGTATTTACGCGCCTCTCGACGGAGCTCTATACGAGCCTGGGCATGGAAATCGTGCGCGACGATATCGACGCGGTGCGCGTGGCAATGCAGCGCAGCCGCTTTTTCACGGGCCTGCGCGAAGCCATGCGCCAGTATTTCGAACGCATCGGCCAGAACCTCGACCGCTCCGAGCGCAAAACAAACGAGATCACCGAAATGATGAAAGTGATGTACCGCCGCTTCGCCACCGAACACGGCCTGGCGCTGGCCTTGCCGATGCCGTTTTCGCTGGCTCGCTACCGCCAGCAGATCGACGATATCGAGGCCGTGTATCACAAGCAGTTCGGCACCGCGACCCTGCTTACCACCAGCCGCGTGGTGTTGATGGAAAAATTTTTCGACACCATCGCCTCGCGCGTGCGGCGCAGTTTTACCGACGCCAATGACGACGCCAGCGCCTGGCTGAAAGTCATCATGGCGCCGCTCGAAGCGCAGATCGTCGAAT